>JBGSOE010000050.1:0-2422 GCA_041739295.1 Thiohalobacterales bacterium
GGCGCCAAGAAAAGATTTAATGAATGTAAAACGATTCCGTCATTCCGGCATGCGCCGGAATGACGAATAGTTGTTTGGCTGAGTTTTTTTAATTTCGTATTGAGGTTTCTCGGCGATCTTGGCGTCCTTGGCGGTTCAAAAAAATATTGTCTTTGAAGTTGATTAACTAGAAAGGTCAGGCATGCATATCCACATCCTCGGTATCTGCGGAACGTTCATGGGTGGTATCGCGCAGCTCGCGCGTGCGGTGGGGCATCAGGTATCGGGTTCCGATGCCAACGTCTATCCGCCCATGAGTACGCAGTTGGAACAGGCCGGTATTCATCTGCAGGAAGGGTTCAGTGCCGCGCATCTACAACCGGCGCCTGACCAAGTGGTGGTGGGTAATGCCATGGCGCGCGGCAATGCAGCGGTTGAATATATGCTCGATAAGGGTTTGGCCTATACCTCTGGTCCGCAATGGTTGGCCGAGCATGTACTCGCGGACCGTTGGGTGTTGGCCGTGGCCGGTACGCACGGCAAAACCTCGACCTCCAGCATTCTTGCCTGGATTCTGGAATACGCGGGGTTAAATCCGGGTTTTCTCATTGGCGGTGTACCGAATAATTTCGGTGTCTCGGCGCGCTTGGGCGATTCGCCCTTCTTTGTCGTCGAGGCCGATGAGTACGACACGGCCTTCTTCGACAAGCGTTCCAAATTTGTACATTACCGGCCGCGCACCGCCATTCTGAATAATCTGGAATTCGACCACGCGGATATCTTTACCGATGTCGCATCAATCCAACGTCAGTTTCATCACCTGGTGCGGACCATTCCTGGTAGCGGCCTGATCATTAACAATGCCGATGACGGTAATCTGTCCGAAGTGTTGGAGATGGGTTGCTGGACCCCGGTGGAAACCGTCTCTGCCGGTGCGTTTCCTGCGCAATGGCGCGCGAACAAACTCAGCGCGGATGGCAGTCAATTCGAAGTCTGGTTCGAAGGCACATTACAGGGTGAGGTGCAGTGGGATCAGCTCGGTGATCACAATATACATAATGCACTGGCCGCAATCGCGGCGGCGCGCCATGCCGGCGTGCCGGTGGCGCAGGGCATTGCCGCACTCGCTGAATTCAAGGGTGTGAAGCGGCGTATGGAGGTGCGTGGCCTAGCGCGTGGCGCAACCGTCTATGACGACTTCGCGCATCATCCCACTGCGATACAGACGACTTTGGCGGGACTGCGCGATAAGGTTGGAGTTGCGCGAATTCTGGCGGTGCTTGAACCGCGCTCCAATACCATGCGTCTGGGTGTGCATCGCGATTCGCTCGCGCCATCGCTGACCAAAGCCGATCGCGTGTGGTTATTCGAGCCGCCGGATCTCGGTTGGGACCTGGCCGACGTCGCACGTTCCGCCCGTCCACGTACGGATGTTGTTGCCAGCATTGATGCCCTGGTTGCCGCTGTCGCCGCCGAAGTGCAACCAGGCGATCATGTGATCATTATGAGCAACGGCGGATTTGGTGGCTTTCACGGGAAGCTGTTGGCTGCGTTGCAGGGTTAGGAAAACATGGCTTCGCGCAAAGACCCTAAGGCGCAAAGTACAGAAGCACTAATTCGTGGATTCCCTCTCCCCTCGCGGGAGAGGGCCAGGGAGAGGGGGTTGTCTGACACTGCATCACCCTCTCCCTGGCCCTCCCCCATCAAGGGGGAGGGGACTCAATATTCGACGCATACTCTTTGCGCCTTCGCGTCTTTGCGCGAGAAGATTTTTTGTTGAGGTTGTAACCCGATGACAAAACAACCCGAACGCCCTATCGCCCTCGCCATCACCGGCGCATCCGGTGCGCAATACGCACTACGTCTGCTGCAGTGTCTGCTGGCAGCCGGTGAATCGGTGTATCTGATGGTGTCCGAACCGGGGCAGATCGTCATCAGTATGGAGACGGATCTGTCACTGCCAGGACGCCCGGCCGATATGCAGCGCTTTCTGGTTGAGCGCTATGCTGCGCGTCCGGAACAGCTGCAGGTGTTCGGTAAGAAAGAGTGGACCGCTCCAGTCGCGAGCGGGACCAGTGTGCCGCGCGCGATGGTGGTATGTCCCTGTACCATGGGTACCTTGGCTAATATTGCGAATGGCATCAGCAGCAGCCTGATTGATCGCGCCGCCGATGTGGTTATCAAAGAGGGGCGAAAGCTAATCCTGGTGCCGCGTGAAACACCGTTCTCGGCGATCCATCTGGAGAACATGCTTAAGCTTGCACGTCTGGGTGTGGTGATGCTGGCAGCCAATCCCGGTTTTTATCATCGTCCCCAGAATATCGATGAGTTGGTCGACTTCGTGGTGGCACGCATACTCGACCAGCTCGATGTGGCGCATGATCTATTGAAGCGATGGGGCGAATGAAGGTCAGTCTCGTAGGGTGTGGTGAGCGTAGCGAAC
>JBGSOE010000006.1:0-2980 GCA_041739295.1 Thiohalobacterales bacterium
TTTTTAGAGGTGCCCTTAAGCCCAAAACCCAAAGAGATGGCCATGGAAGAACACGGGAAAAGGCTTATTTCCATCATTAGTTCCGTGTTCATCCGTGGATTCCGTGGCTTGCTGCAACGCTGCCGGGTCACCTGAGAGCCGAACTAAGCGCCATTCGAATTCGAACGTTTTTTGATGCAACAAGGCAGTCTATGAACGAAGAACAGACCAAGAATCTGCAGGATTATATCGCCGCCTTTAAGCGCCGCCGTGCCCAGATCACCGCCACCTTTGTGGTGATCTTCGGTATTGGTCTGATCGTTGCGCTGGCTTTGCCACCCACCTATCGGTCTGCTGCAACCATTCTGATCGAGGAACAGCAAATACCCGCGGAGCTGGTGCAATCCACGGTCACCAGCTATGCCTCACAGCGCATCCAGACCATCAGCCAGCGGGTCATGACGCGCAGCAATCTGATGGAGATTATCGACAAATACGGTCTCTATACCAAGGAACGTCAGCGCGACACTACTGAGGAAGTCCTCTTCGAAATGCGCAAGGACATCCAGCTGGATATGATCAGCGCCGATGTGGTCGATCCACGCACCGGTCGCCCGATGGCGGCGACCATCGCCTTCTCGCTGTCCTTTCAGGGCGAGCAGCCCGAACAGGTGCAGAAGGTCGCTAATGAGCTAACCACGCTGTACCTGCAGGAGAACATCAAGACCCGCGCCTCCAAGGCGCAGGAGACTCTGACCTTTCTGACCGATGAGTCTAAACGGCTGAGTCAGCAAATCTCGAACCTGGAGAAAAAGCTGGCGGACTTCAAGGCCGCGCATGCTGACAGCCTGCCTGACCTGCAGCCACTACTGCAACAGCAGATTGAACGCGCAGATCGCGATCTTTCGGACACCGCCACCCAGCTTCGCTCGCTGGAGGATCGCAAATTCTATTTACAGGGACAACTTGGACAACTTGACCCCTATGGTCAGGATGTCAACACCAGCCCTGGCGCCCGTCTCAAGGCTCTCCGCACCCAGTACGCAAGTATGGTCTCCCGCTATTCCGCCAACCATCCTGATGTGATTCGCTTAAAGAACGAAATTCACAGCCTGGAACAGGAAACCGGTGAAGTGAATACGCGCGATTCGATTCTGGAGCAGATCGCCGCTCTTAAAACCGAGCTGGCAAGCGTGCGGGAAAAATACTCCCAAGAACATCCCGATGTTGTGCGCCTCAATCGCGAAATAGCGGCGCTTGAAGCCAGCTTGGCCAAAGCGCCTACTGGCAGCAGTACTGACAAACAACGCAGCCCGGACAACCCCGCCTATGTCACCCTGCAGGCGCAGCTCAACTCGACCGAAAACGAGATCCGCTCGCTACAGAGCAAACGCAGCGAGCTCGAAAAAAAGAGCTCAGAGTACGAACAGCGGCTAACAGATATGCCACTCGTTGAAGGCGAGTACCGCAATATTACCCGTGACTTGCAAAACGCCACGACGCAGTTCCAAGAGATAAATGCCAAACAGATGCAGGCTCAGGTCGCTCAGCAACTGGAAACAGAAAGCAAGGGCGAGCGCTTTACACTGATCGAACCACCGATCCTGCCGGAAGAACCCATCAAGCCGAATCGGCCTGCCATCGTTTTTCTCAGCCTGATTCTGGCCCTCGGTGCCGGCTTGGGTTATGCCGCAGTTGCGGAAAGTCTGGATAGCACAGTGCGCGGTGCCAAGGGTGTACTGGCCACGCTGCAGGTCGCACCACTGGCGGTCATTCCCTATCTGGCTTCGGATCGGGAAACCGCGGCGCAGCGCAAACATCGGCGTATGGTGGTCTATGGTGCTATCGCCGTCGTCGTAGCCGCAGTAGTACTGGTGCATTTCTTCGTCTCGCCGCTGGACGTGCTCTGGTACCGCGCGCTGCGCAAGGCCACCAAGGTAACAGGCATCGGCCTGGAATAATCGATTTAGAATTTGGTCGCGCGGGTATTGCACCGCCGATACGTTGAGGTAGTAGATATGGAACGCATCAAAGAAGCAATGGAACGAGCACGCCAGGAACGCGGCGATACGCCTGCGACTCCGCGCCCGCCGGTTGCCGCCGCCGCTGCGCGTTCGGCCGAGATCAACTATACCCAGACCCGTACCACCCAGGTGTCTTCAGGGATGCTGCGCAGTCACCGTATCATTGCCGGTTTGCCGGACGGCGATTTCACCGCTGCCTACCGGATACTGCGGACTCAGGTGCTGCAACGCCTGAAAGAAAACGACTGGAATGTGCTTGCCATCACCAGCCCAGGTGAGGACGAAGGCAAGACCCTGACCGCCATCAATCTGGCCATCAGCCTGGCCATGGAAGTCCATTACACCGTGCTGTTGGTCGATGCCAATCTGCGTCACCCCAGCATCCACGAACACATGAACATCCCTGCCGGCAAAGGCCTGAGCGAATACCTGCTCGACGACATCCCCCTACCAGACCTGATGGTGCACCCGGAAAACCTGGAGCAGGTGGTCATCCTGCCCGGCGGCCGTCCCGTGCAAAACTCGGCCGAATTGCTCAACTCCCCGAAAATGGTGCAGTTAGTCAAGGAGCTGAAAAACCGCTATCCGAGCCGCATTGTGATTTTCGATCTGCCACCGGTCCTGTCGGCCGCTGACGCCCTGGCCTTCGCGCCCTATGTCGATGCCACCTTGTTGGTACTCGAAGAAGGCAAAACCAGCCAGGAAGATGCCCGTCGCACCGTGGAACTGCTGGATTGCACTAATGTCATAGGTACGGTCTTGAACAAGGCCAACCGCGACTAAGCGCGCCCAGAGAAACCCTATGTATCAAGCTCACTACGGATTCCATGAAAGGCCCTTCTCGCTGCTGCCGGACCCGTCGTTCCTGTATCTGAGCGACAAGCACCGCATGGCGCTGGCACTGCTGCAGTACGGCCTTAGCAGCCAGGCCGGCTTCACCGCCATCACGGGCGGCATCGGTACCGGCAAGACCACCC
>JBGSOE010000063.1:0-14082 GCA_041739295.1 Thiohalobacterales bacterium
CCGGCACCCTACGTAAATGTGCTGGCCGGATTCAGCGGTGTCGCCGCGCATCCGGTAGAAAACATCAACGCTTACGGCGGCGCATCCAAATGAATAGGCCGCTACCTAACAGCGCCAACGGGACCACAAACAGAAAACCGAGGCCGATGATAGCCTGCGCAGCGTTCGACAGATTGAGGCTCTGATCCGGCGCTGATGTGGCGCGGATGGCGATGAAGCTATCGTCATTGCTGAGCCAGCTCATGATATTGAGACCCAGATCCAGATTGCCACCGTTGCCGAGATAGGCATTCGAGATGAAGTCGCCATCACCGGTGACAATTACGCGCTGCTCACGACTTTCACTGGGTTCGTCATCGGCGCTGTCATGCGCACGCGTGAGTGCAAAGGCGATATCCAGGGGCCCCGGGCGTTCGTCGCTGCCTGCGTCGTAACCAATCTCACCGGACATGGGGCCGGTTTCCGTCCAGGCGCGTGACTGTGTGGACAATAGCGGCAGGCCTTGCCAGGGTTCGCGGCGATCCCACTCCAACGCCTCGGCATGCGGGAACAACGACATAGTACGCAGTTCGCGAGTGACCGAATGGGACGGATATTCCGGCACGATAACGAAATCCGGATTTTGAATGCCGAAGAGCTGAGTGGTGGCATCAACGATGATGCCTGGCAGAAAGCTTATGCCTAGGTATTCAGCAATCTTGTCCATGCCGCTGTGCTCGCCCGGATCGGACAGCCACAACAGATTGCCGCCCAGCTCGAGATAACGGCGCAGGATATCGACTTCGCCTGGCAGTAGTGCAACGCGCGGGCTGGCGATGACCAGCAGGCTGGTGTTGTCGGGGATGATCGGGGTCTGAGCAAGATTGAGCAGTTGGACCTTGAGGCCTTTACGGCCCAGTTCGGCGCCGAAGTTACCCAGATCGTGATTGGCCTGACCGTTGGGATCGCGCTCGCCATGCCCGGTCAGGAAGCTGATCCAGCGTTCACCCTGGCGCGCCGTGCGCAGCAGTGCGTTGGTGATGGCCTGTTCGGTGAGTTCCTGGACGCGTTCACTGCGACCCTGATAGGTGACACGCAGTTCACCATCCATGGTGACGCCGAGTTCACGCACGCGTTCCGGTTCTTTATCCGGGTTGACGAATTCCAGTGTGATTTCAGACGTGTAGTGTTGATAGCGTGCTACCAGGTCGCGCACCTGATTGCGCAGCGCCTCATTTTCGCGTGCGAACGAGGTGATCACGACCGGTTCTTTGAGTGAGTCGATGAGCCGCTCACTGTCGGCTGACAGGCTGTTGCGATTGCCGGCGGTCCAGTCAGCTTGGCGTACATATTGGGTGCTTAGCCAGGCGAGTAACCCGATCGTGGCCAGAAACATAATAATGAAGCTGTAGCGTTGCAGGCGTATGCCGAGCGTGGTTTTGCGAGTGACGTCCATGGTGTTTTCTTATCCGTGTTCAGTGCGGCAAACGATTGGCATCCAGGCGCTGGACGCTCAATACCAGGAAGGTCAGGATGAACAGCAGGTAGTAACCGACATCGGTGCTGTTGAAGAGGCCTTTGAGCAGTGATTCGTAATGTCCAACCAACGATAGGTAACTGAACAGGCCGTTGACGGAGGCGCCGGAACCGCCAGCCCAGTTGATGATCCAGAGCAGGAGTAACAGGCCAAAGCTGCTCACGGCGGCGATGGTCGGTTGTTCGGTAAGGCTGGACATATACAGACCGGCGGCGGAAAACGCGCCAACCAGCAATGTGAGTCCGAGCAGGCCGCTGGCGACCTTACCAAGATCAAGATCGGTACCGGCCAGTAGTGACAGCGCCATGAGTGCCAACAGACCGAGCATCACCATGAAGAAGGCAAGTATACCGAGGTATTTGCCGAGCACGATCTCGGTCATGGATACCGGCGCGGACATCAGCAGTGTGAGGGTGCGGTTGCGACGTTCTTCGCTGAGTACGCGCATGGTGATTAACGGTGCGACCAGTAGCAGGATAACGGCGGCATTGCCGAACAGCGGCGCGACCACTACATCGGTGACACCCGGTGCGTTTTCCATCCCGGCCAGACGTGGAGCGAACATCATGAAGGTGTCGATCTGCGCCAGGAACAGGTAGGCGAGCAGGAATTGCACCACGGCCAGAATTGACCAGGCCAGTGGCGATAGAAACAAGGCTTTGAGTTCGCGCGCGGCGATGGTCATGATCATCAGGCTGCCTCCCCGTTACTGGATGCTGGATGGACATGATCCTGCATCGTGAGTTCGACGAAGATCTGTTCCAGGGTGCGACGTTCCGGGATGAGTTCTTCCAGGCCCCAGCCACGTGCAACAGCGATCTCGGCGACGGCGGCGGCTGGATTGGCACCTTCATAGCGCAAGCGCAGATGGCCGTTGTCGAGTGTCTCGGTAGCGATGATGCCGGGTATCTGAGTCAGTTCATCCGCAGAGGGCGTCTGGCGCAGGCGAATGATCAGGTGCTGCGAGTGCAGATGCTGTTCCAGGCCGCTCATGCTGTCGGCAAATACCAACCGTCCCTGATTGATGATCTGTACGCGATTACACACGCCTTGAACCTCGGGCAGGATGTGCGTCGACAGGATGATGCCATGGTCGTTGCCGAGTTCGCGGATCAGGTGACGGATCTCGCGGATCTGAATCGGGTCGAGGCCAACGGTGGGTTCGTCCAGGATCACCACGGCGGGGTTGTGCAGAATCGCCTGGGCAATGCCCACGCGCTGCTGATAACCCTTGGACAGATTGCCGATAAGACGTTTGCCGACCGCGCCCAGGCCGCAGCGTTCCTTGGCACTGTCCAGGGCTTGGCGTAAACGGTTTCGCGGGACCAGATGCAGGCGACCGCAGTAGTTGAGAAATTCGTCGACGCTGTGTTCGCGGTACAGCGGCGGCTGTTCCGGGAGGTAACCCAGCTCGCGTTTGGCGCGTTTGGGTTCGTCGAGTACATCTATATTGCGTACGCGGATCTTGCCGGCGCTGGGCGCAAGGTTGCCGGTGAGCATCTGCATGGTGGTGGATTTGCCGGCGCCGTTGGGGCCGAGAAAGCCGAGCACATCGCCCTTGGCGAGTTGAAAGCTGACACCCTGCACTGCACAGGTTGGACCGTAATAGCGGTACAGGTGTTCGACGTCTACCAGGATTTCCTTGTCCATATTCGTTATGCTCAATGTAGATCCAGGTCAATGAAGTGGCGGGTAGGCGGATTATAGTTGAACCCACGTCCTGCTCAAATTGTCGGCCTTTGAACGCTGTTAAGGAGATGAGTTCCCGCATGGCGATCCAGCAAGTACCGACCCATTACTGCGACACCTATGGCTTCGACGAGCAATGGCGACAGGCACGCCTTGCGTTGCTCAATCTAACGACAGCAGACGCGGCACTTGGTGAATGTCTTCGGGAACTGGTCATACAACCCAACGTCGACGCCATTGTCTCCGCATTCTACGCCAAACTTTCCGAAGACGCTGAATCACGCGTTATCATCGATCGTTCCGATCGTGCGTTGTTGGCGCATAGGCAGACCGACTATCTGCTGAAATTCGGCGTCGACTTTGACAGCGTGGATTATTTCGAAGACCGGTTGCGTATCGGCCTCGTGCATGCCTGGGTCGGTGTTCCTCTGGGTCTGTATCTCTGCTCTTATCAGGTCCTGCTGGCGGAGATTTTGCGGCATATCGAGCAGGTTATTCCCAGCATCGAGCAATGCAGGTTCGGTGCCTTTATCAACAAGATTGCCGCGCTGGATACCTCGCTAGCCAGTGAGGTGTACCACATTGCACAAATGCGCCATCTGGAATCCTCAGTCTCCCGGCTGCGTGACGAGCGTATTCAGTTGCGCCACGCGGCCGGTACCGATGCGCTTACCGGATTGGCAAATCGTGCCAGTCTGTTGCCACACCTGTCACAGTCACTGGCTGTCGCCGTGCGTAATGAACAGCCACTGTGTGTGATTATGGCAGATCTCGACCGATTCAAATTGATCAACGATACCCACGGGCATCAGGTGGGCGATCAGGTATTGCGCGATACCGCTGTGCGTCTGCGCACCTCGTTGCGTGATTTCGATATGGTGGGACGTTATGGCGGTGAGGAATTTGTCACGGTATTACAGAACACGCCACTGGAGGTCGCACGCCAAGTTGCCGAACGAGTGCGGCAACAGGTTGGAGGGCATCCTTATAATGTCGTTGGGTCTGGGCTCAAAATCACGATCAGTCAGGGTTTGGCCCTGGCGCATGCAGGTGACAGCGTTGATAGTCTGATCGAGCGTGCGGATGCGGCGTTGTATGCAGCCAAAGAAGCGGGGCGAAACTGTGTCAAAATTGCTGACGATCCAGATGCTGATTGATGTCTATTTCCTCAGCCATTATCGAGCCTTTGTAGGGGTGGCCAAGACCGATCCTATGAACGCTCAGCCTGTCAGCTCGTTCAGGTAACTGCTGATTGCTTTCGACTCATACAGCCAGCTCTGTTGACCATTGGCGTCGGTGATACGCAAGCATGGCACCTTGATCTGCCCTCCTTGCTGCTCTAATTCTGCGCGGCTGATCGTGTCATGCTGGGCATCGCGTTTTTCAACCTGAAGCGATAGTCGGGCCAACGTGCGTCGTACCTTAATGCAGAAGGGGCAGGTTTTGTATTGATACAGAACCAAGCTGCGGGTTTTGGCATCGAGTCGCGCCTGATCTTCGGGCGCACGCACAACGCCCTTGGGTAGGGTGAGATATTCCCAGGCCAGCATGAAGGGGCCGAGGATCAGGCGAATGGTTCTGAAAAAATACCGGAACAACAGTTTCATGTTTATAGAGTTCAATGACTGAGAAGTAGCCCATCTTGCAGTGTGCAGCCGGATGGGCTGCGCATTCTCTCAGACCTTTGGCGGGGATGAAAGTTCGGCGCGGGGGTAGTGTAGCGGTAAGGGCTTATTTTGAGGCCGCTGCGCCCGTCGGAGCCGGCTCGCTATTCATCGAACTCGCGGATTGATCAGCCCAGTGTGCGGAGCTGATATAGGCATCGGTCATCTGCGAGGGGGCCAAGCGTCCAAAGTGAGCGCGTAGAAAATCGCCTTTCTCATAGGCGATAACGCAGGCTAGCGCCTCTCCATAGGGGCCGGTGTGCTCTAGCAATCCCTGGCGGATATCCTCGGTGAAGGGTAGCGTTTCGAGAATCTTTCCCAGCGGTGCATCCATCAGCGCCTCGAGCAGCGAGAACAGGCCGACGGTGAAATAGGTTTCGCTTTGTGGACGTTTCGCGGTCTTGGCTAACAGCTCGCACATCTTGGCGCGTTGCATGGCTTGGGTGACCAACTCTGCGGGCTTGTTGCCTAAGCCCGCAACCACCAGCAGCGAGACCCAGGATTTGATCGCTTGCGTGCCAAGGTAGACCACAGCCTGACGGATGGACTCGATCTTCTTCGGGAAGGCGAAGAAGGCGGAATTGATATAGCGCAATAATTTGTAGCTGAGCGCAACATCTTGCATGATCAGCGTTTCAATGCCAGCGGCATCGGTTTCCGGGCTCTGCAGTTTGGACAGTAGCTGCAGGATTGCCAGCCGGTTTGGCGGCAGTTGGGTGCTTTGAACGATATTGGGTTTGGAAAGGAAATAGCCCTGGAAATAATCGAAGCCGAGTTGTTTGCAGTGTTCAAATTCTTCCTGGGTCTCTATTTTCTCTGCCAGCAGTTTTACATTGTAGCCACGCAAAAGTCGTACATGTTCGTCAAGCTGTTCACGTGATATGGCCAGCAGATCGATCTTGATGATCTGCGCCAGTTCTATCAGTGGCTTCAGTTCTTCATGAAAGATGAAATCATCCAGTGCCAGGCAATAGCCTTGACTGGCGAGATTGCGTACGCCTTCGATGACTTCTGCATCAGGACGGATATCTTCCAGTATCTCCAATACCACCCGGTCTTTGGGGAAGGGTAAGTTGGCCGTGTTGGTGACAAAGCTGCGAGTGAGGTTGATAAAGGCTAGATGCGGGCCAACAATCTGCTCCAGACCGATTTCGATGAAGGCATTGATGATGACCTGTGAGGTGGCCTGGTCGCCATCGAAGGTGCCGGCCTGATCCTGGGTGCCGCTGCGAAACAGGAGTTCGTAGGCGTACAACTCCAGATTGCGGTCAAAAATGGGCTGACGCCCTATAAAGATGTCTTGCATGTTGTCTTCCGCACTTCAATAAAGTGGCGGTCCCCTGACATGGCTGCTCCTGGTGGGTAGCCTAGCAGAGACTGCACAACGATTTCAGCGGTTATCGGCACAGCTTGGCGCAACCTTTGAGTATCCGGGTAATGGCATGGGTATACCCTGGCCATGTCTGGGGGAGTCATTCAGGCTTCGCGAGGGTGGCCGCTGGACTTATGGTAGAATATCGGCCTGCTTGCCTTCCGCGAAAACACCTAAACGAGTTGTATCCATCATGATTGATTCCATACTTTCCATACTCGGGCAGGGTCTTGTGACACTGCCGTGGTGGGCCTACGGTGTCGTGGCCCTGGTTTTGACCCATATCACCATCGTCTCGGTGACGGTCTATCTGCATCGCCATCAGGCGCATCGGGCGTTGGAACTAAACCCGGTTGTGAGTCATTTCTTTCGCTTCTGGTTGTGGTTGACGACCGGCATGGTGACCGCCGAATGGGTAGCCATTCATCGCAAACACCATGCGGCCTGCGAAACCGTCGAGGACCCGCACAGTCCCAAGATCCTGGGCATCGATAAAGTGCTGTGGGAGGGCGTCGAACTGTACCGTGCGGCAACAAAAGATCGGGCGAATATCGAAAAATACCGGCATGGCACACCGAATGATTGGATCGAACGTCATCTGTACGCGGCCTACCCTACCGTAGGTGTGGCGCTGGTGCTGGTTATCGATGTGCTGTTGTTCGGTGCGCTGGGCCTGAGTATCTGGGCAGTGCAGATGCTGTGGATACCGCTGTTCGCGGCGGGTGTAATCAACGGGCTCGGGCACTGGTGGGGCTATCGGAATTTCGAAAGCCGCGATATGTCCACCAATGTTTCTCCATTCGGTATCCTGATCGGTGGTGAGGAACTGCATAACAATCATCACGCCTTCCCGAGTTCGGCCAAGCTGTCGGCGCGCTGGTGGGAATTTGATATCGGTTGGATGTATATCCGCGTGCTGGAGCTGCTGCACTTGGCGCGGATCAAGAAGGTTAACCGGCGGCCGCAGATCGTGCCTGGCAAGCAGGCGGTGGATATGGATACGGTGCGAGCCGTGATCCTGAATCCGCTGCATGTGATGGCGCATTATGCACGTGCAGTGATTCAGCCGGTGCTGCGCGATGAATGGCAATGTGCGGGTGAAACCTGCCGGCGCCGGTTCCGTCAGACGCGTTGGCTGCTGATCCGCGAGGCGAGCCTGATGGACAAGTCTATGAGTCAGCGCTTGGAGAAGGTGCTGGCGCAGTACCAAAAGCTCCGGTTGGTCTATCAATTCCGTCAGCAGTTGCAGGTGGTGTGGAGTAAACGTGCCGAGAGTCAGGAGCAATTGCGCCAGGCCCTGCAAGACTGGTGTGCCCGCGCCGAGGCGACCGGGGTTCAATCCTTGGAAGAGTTTGCTCGTCGCCTGCGAGGTTACAGCGTGCAGTCGGTGTGAGAATCTGAACGGTGAATTGGCAATAAAAAACCCGGCATTGCCGGGTTTTTTATGTTCGATGCTAAGACCAGAGTTACTTGATCTTGGCTTCCTTGTACGGCACATGTTTGCGCACGACGGGATCGTATTTGCTCATTTCGAGCTTGTCCGGTGTCGTACGCTTGTTCTTGGTGGTGGTGTAGAAATGACCGGTTCCAGCGCTGGATACCAGTTTGATCTTGTCGCGTGCGCCCTTAGCCATATATCACCTCAGACCTGTTTGTCGCGGGTACGGATCTCGGCCAAAACCGAATCGATACCTTTCTTGTCAATAATGCGCATACCTTTGCAGGAAACGCGCAGGCTCACGAAGCGGTTTTCGCTCTCTACCCAAAACCGGTGTTTGTGTAGGTTGGGCAGGAAACGGCGACGCGTCCGGTTGTTGGCGTGGGACACGTTATTGCCGGTAATCGGCCCTTTTCCAGTCACTTGGCAGACTCTGGACATGGCTGTAAATCCTTAATATAAATCGGGTCGGGTCACCCGGACAGACGGCCAGGGACCCACAGAGCGACGCATTATGTCAGATGGTTCAGGCCGAGACAAGCCATCCGAGCTGAGCGGAAAGCGACCTTGTGTACTCGCGAATCTACAACAGGCCGCGCTCGGCGAAGGAAACGACCTCTCCATCACCGATCACCAGATGATCCAGTACCCGGATGTCCACGAGTCCCAGGGCTTCGCGCAGGCGCCGTGTCAGATGCAGGTCGGCCTGACTGGGTTCGGCGACCCCGGACGGATGGTTATGCGCCAGGATCACGGCAGCGGCATTATGGGCCAAGGCTGTTTTGACCACCTCGCGCGGATGCACGCTGGCGCCATCGATGGTGCCACGGAACAGAGCCTCGTATTCGATGACCCGATGCCGGTTGTCCAGGAACAGGCAAGCGAATACCTCATGCGGGTAGCCGCGCAGCCGGGCCTGGAGGAAGCGCCGTGTGCTGTCCGGATTGGCCAGTGCATCGCCGCGCTGCAGATCAGCAAGGAGGTAACGACGCCCAAGCTCCAAGGCTGCGAGCAGTAACGCGGTAGTGGCGGGTCCCAATCCGCGGCAGGCCTTAAGCCGTGCCGGCGGCAAATCCAACCAGGCGCGCAGGCCACCGTGCTGTTCGAGGAGATCGCGACCTAGCTCAATGGCATTACGACCGGCGGTGCCGGTACGCAGGAAAATGGCGAGGAGTTCAGCATCAGACAGGCTTTCAGAGCCACGTTGCAGCAGTTTTTCACGCGGCCGTTCGGCCGCCGGCCAGTGGCGAATGGACATAAGACAACCTCCTTGTTGTCGTTAATCAAAGTAACAGCGATACCGATTTACGCATGAATCAGCCTGCGCGACCAGCCTTACCTGCGCCCGGAATGGCGCCTTACTTAAGCCCAAAACCAAAAGAGATGACCACGGAATCCACAGAGGATCACAGAAATCAATAGAACAAAGCCTTTTTCAATGTGCTTCCGTGGATTCCGTGGCTTAAATGTAACGCTGCCAAATCACCTGAATGACAAAGTAAGCGCCATTCGGTGCTGGCCGTGTATTTGCATGCTCATCTGAATATGTACAGACCGTCATATAAGGTAAACTCACGGCATGCTTGAGCTTTCCAACAAACGCATCCTGCTGGGCGTATCCGGTGGCATTGCTGCCTATAAAAGTGCGGAGCTGGTGCGGCGTCTGCGCGAGGCCGGGGCTGAGGTGCGCGTGGTTATGACCGCGGGAGCGACTCAGTTCATTACGCCGCTGACCTTGCAGGCGCTGTCCGGCCAGCCGGTCCGTACCGAGGTGTTCGATGCCGAGGCCGAGGCAGCCATGGGGCATATCGAATTGGCGCGCTGGGCGGATGCTGTGCTGATCGCGCCAGCCAGTGCCAATACCCTGGCTCGGCTCGCGCAGGGCTTAGCAGATGACCTCCTGAGTACGCTGTGTCTGGCAACCCGTGCGCCGCTGCTGGTGGCGCCAGCCATGAATCAGGTGATGTGGGAACATCCCGCGACACAAGCCAATCTAGCCACGTTGTGTAAGCGCGGCGTGCAGATCTGTGGCCCGGGTATCGGCGGGCAGGCCTGTGGCGAGTTTGGTCCCGGGCGCATGCTGGAACCATCGGAACTGGTTGCGGCCCTCACGGCTCGTTTTACATCCGGTGCGTTCGCGGGCCTGCGCGTATTGATCACGGCGGGTCCGACCCGTGAGCCTATCGATCCGGTGCGTTTCATCAGTAACCGCAGTTCTGGAAAGATGGGCTATGCGATCGCCGCCGCCGCCGTAGAGGCGGGTGCGCGGGTGACATTAGTGACGGGCCCTGTGGCATTGTCGCCGCCAGCGCGTGTCGAGTGCATTCATGTCGATACGGCTGCTGAGATGCATGCTGCCGTGCTGGCGCGGGTTAACGACTGTGATCTGTTCATCGCCGCTGCGGCCGTTGCGGATTATCGGCCGCAGCAGATTGCAGAACACAAGCTCAAGAAGCAGGCTGTAACGCTGCAGCTGGGCCTGCAACGCAC
Organism: Thiohalobacterales bacterium; assembly: GCA_041739295.1. GTDB lineage: Bacteria > Pseudomonadota > Gammaproteobacteria > Thiohalobacterales > Thiohalobacteraceae > JAHJQQ01. The sequence goes on from JBGSOE010000063.1 coordinate 10,170, forward strand.
AGCGGACATCCTCGCCGAGGTTGCCGCGAGGCATCCTGCACCTTTTACGGTGGGCTTTGCCGCCGAGACGGAGCGTCTCGCCGAATATGCACGTGGCAAACGCATGGCCAAGTCGTTGGACATGGTCGCGGCGAATCTGGTAAATCTACCAGGTCAGGGCTTCGAGACCGATGACAATGCACTGACCTTATATTGGGAAGGTGGCGAGTATGCCTTGCCGCGCATGAGTAAAGATCAATTGGCGCGTGAACTCGTGGCACAGGTTGCGTTGCGCTATCAGGCTAAACAACAATACATACAATCAGGAGCCTCTGACCTGCATGCAGAAGATACAGCTTAAAATCCTCGATTCGCGCATCGGCACCGATTTCCCACTTCCCGATTACGCCACATCCGGTTCCGCCGGCATGGATCTGCGCGCCTGCGTAGACACTGCGCTGGTGTTGGAGCCCGGCGCGACGGCCTTGGTCCCAACCGGCATGGCGATTCACATTGAGGATCCGGGAATGGCCGCAGTGTTGCTGCCGCGCTCTGGCTTGGGACACAAGCATGGCATCGTGCTTGGGAATCTGGTTGGGCTGATTGATTCGGATTATCAGGGACAACTGTTCGTATCATGCTGGAATCGGGGTAAGGACTCCTTTACCATCGAACCGGGCGAACGCATCGCACAGATGGTCATCGTGCCGGTGGTGCGGGCGCAGTTCGACGTGGTCAGCGAGTTCACAGTCAGTCAGCGCGGCGCCGGCGGGTTCGGGCACACCGGGCGGTCTTAAGCTCTCAAGAAGAAGGTCTACGATGGGATTCAAGCTACCGAAACCGAAAGCCAGTACTGGCCAGGCGGTCGTGTCGGATAAAAAAACGGTGAGCAGTGGGGGTGGCAGACTCAGTCTGATACACCTCGGCGTGCTGATCTTTCTGTTGGCGGCAGCGTTGACTGCCGGGGTCGCCATGTTCTTCCAGCAGGACGCGGCAATGCAGGCGTCCAACAGCTGGAAGCAGGAAATCACCCTGACGGCGGAAAATCTTTCCGATCGAATCGCGACTAAGCTCAGTTATATCACGGCCAAAATGGAAATGTTGGCGCGTGATGCGCAGCTTGTCGAGCTGATCAGCAGCGAGAACGCCACTAAATTGCAGCAGCGCGAATCCGAACTGGCCTATTTGTTTCCAGGCTCAGTTCGGGTGCGCATTCTGCCGCCCGGATTAAATGAGCCCGACGATACCGCTACGCCGCCTTTGAGTTACGCGGCGTTAGATATGCTGCGCCGCGCCGAGACCAGTGAAACTCCGCCTGCGGCAGAGGTGCACCTGTTCGGTCAACCGCAACAGCACATTAATATTGTACGGCGCATCTTAAGCGCCAGTGGGCGACGCATTATCGGTGTCATCATGGTGAGTCTGCCGCTGCCCGCACTCCAAGAGGCCCTCGATGCACCAAAGTTGTCGCGTGGGTACGGCGAGGTCTGGCAGACCGTAAGTAAGGGTGCGCCGGTAGTGTTGGCCAAGCGCGGAACGCAGTCGCTTCGCAATGGTAATCCGACGGTGACCGTCGATATCCCCGGCAGTACTTGGAAGGTTGCCTACTGGAGTGAGGCTGGGAGTTTCACCTCATCGGGAGAGGGGCTGTGGGTGATCGCCGGCAGCAGCATTGTTATCTTTGGCCTGCTATTGATCATAATCCTGCGCTCATTCGGGCGCGTCTTAAAACAGGATCAGACGTTACTTCTTGGTGCGGTGCGCGACGCACGCAACGGACGTATGCAGCCAACCTATGCTTTACAGCTCAAGGAATGCGCTGGCTCGATCGACGGTGTTCGACAGTTGTTTCAGGATGAGGCTGCTGCGGCCATGCCCGCTGGACGCAGGACGGCAGCGGCGCCCGGGTCAGCATCAGCACCGGTCTCGGTAGTAACGGCAGCGGCCGACGCCTTGGCAAACCTTGGCATGGAGCATGGTCATGTCGGCGTTAGTGCGGTGCAGGTGGATGCGTCTATCTTCCGTGCTTATGACATACGCGGCGTGGTGAATAAGAATTTCACACCGGAGATTGTCTATGAACTCGGTCGTGCGATTGGTTCCGAGGCGCGCGCTCGTGGCGAGCAGACAGTTATCGTTGCGCGGGATGGCCGGCTGTCAGGGCCTGATTTGCAAGAAGCATTGACGCGCGGTTTGCGCGCCAGCGGTGTCAACGTCAAGGACATCGGTCAGGTGCCTACGCCGGTACTGTATTTCGCCACCCACACTCTAGATACGCGCTCCGGTGTGATGTTGACCGGCAGCCACAATCCCGCTGAGTACAACGGCGTGAAGATTGTTCTCGCCGGTGAGACGCTATACGGTGAAGCGATCCAGCGTCTACGCGAACGGATAGCGCACGGTGAGTACGATAGTGGCAATGGTCAGTATGAGAAGATCGAAATCGTAGATAAGTATATAGAACGCGTGCGTAAGGATGTGCAACTCGCGCGGCCCATGAGGGTTGTGGTGGATTGCGGTAACGGCGTGGCCGGCGGTCTGGTGCCTGCGTTACTGGAAAGCATAGGCTGCAAGGTTATTCCTCTGTATTGCGAGGTCGATGGTCATTTTCCGAACCACCATCCGGACCCGAGTAAGCCGGAAAATCTGCAGGATTTGATTCGCGCCGTAGGTGAACACGACGCTGATGTGGGTTTGGCCTTCGACGGTGACGGTGATCGCCTTGGTGTGATCGCGTCGGATGGCGAGATCATCTGGCCAGATCGCCTCCTGATGCTGTTCGTGATGGATATTCTCGGCCGCAATCCCGGCGCTGAGATCATTTACGATGTGAAGTGCACGCGTCATCTGGCCAAGATCATCCGCGATTTCGGCGGCAGCCCGGAGATGTGGAAGACCGGTCATTCGCTGATCAAGGCGCGCATGAAGGAGACCGGTGCGCTGCTGGCCGGTGAGATGAGTGGTCACATCTTCTTCAAAGAGCGCTGGTATGGTTTCGACGATGCTGCCTATGCGGCTGCGCGATTGCTGGAGACGCTGTCCAACGATCACCGGACTTCGAACATGGTGTTCGGGGTACTGCCCAACGGCGTGAATACACCGGAGCTTTCAGTGCCCATGCAGGAAGGGGAGTCACAGCGTTTTATGGTTGATTTCCTGGGTAAGGCACAGTTTGCGAAAGCAGAAATTACAACTATCGATGGTTTGCGCGCCGATTTCGAGGATGGTTGGGGATTGGTGCGTGCGTCGAATACCACTCCTAGCTTGGTTATCCGTTTCGAGGGCGATACCGACCAGGCGCTGGAGCGTATCCAGGGTCTGTTCCGTGCCGCGATGCTTGCTGCCGATCCTAAGCTCAAGTTGCCGTTCTGATATTTATGCCTCGCGCAAAGACGCGAAGACGCCAAACAATCATGGCTTAACGTATACCGTCATTCCGGCGTAGGCCGAATCTAGTGATGGATTGTTCGCTTCGCTTGGCCTGTGGGCCGCCTCATCGGCGTTCAACGCGCTCCACGCTTTTATCCGGCATGCGCCGGAATGACGAATCTTCGCTTCACCAGAATTTCCCAGGTAAACTAACTGCGTCTTGGCGCGGCACTGATTTTTTGCAAGCGGCTAACTAACGATATAAAGAACTCACTATGGCACTTACTACTGATACCGCCCGTAACGTAGCCCATGTGTTGAGTGAGGCAATGCCTTACATTCAGCGCTTCCAGGGTAAGACCATCGTTATTAAATATGGCGGCAACGCCATGATCGACGAAAAGCTCAAGCAGGGCTTTGCGCGCGACATCGTGCTTATGAAGCTAGTCGGTATCAATCCGGTCGTAGTACATGGAGGTGGCCCGCAGATTGGCGATCTGCTGAAAAAAATCGGTAAGCAGTCGACCTTCGTTGCCGGTATGCGTGTGACCGATGCCGAGACCAT
>JBGSOE010000093.1:0-14675 GCA_041739295.1 Thiohalobacterales bacterium
GCCACCGGCGCTGGTGTGGCTGGCCGTGGACGACGGCAGTCGCCGCTATCTGCTGGGTGCTGATGGGGCAGATGCCGTCTATACCGAATTGAGCACGGCCGGCAGCCGTCACGGCCTGGAGCTGATATTGCCGTTATACGATCTGCAAGACCAGACGCAACTCAGTTACACCGATATTGCGGGCGGTGCGTTGGAAAAGGTGCTGCCGGCGTCGCAGCGCTACGCCTCACAGGTCATTCTGGTTGGGCAACTGCAACGTCGCGGGGATCAGTGGAGTAGCCGCTGGCGCCTGCATGCGGCAAGCGGCGATAGTGATTGGCAGACCGGCGCAGCGGATCTGGCCACAACCCTGGATCAGGGGCTGAACCAAGCGGCCCAGCGGCTTACCCAGCGCGCACCCGCACCGGGCCTCGCCGAGCAGGGCCCATCTCAGCTGATGCTGCGCGTGGAGGGTGTGACGGGTCTGGCGGATTACGCCCGTGTCAGTCAGTACCTGAGCGGTCTGGGGTCCGTGCGCAGTGCTACGCTGGTTACCGCACAGGCCCAGCGTCTGGAATTTCTGGTGGATGTGCAGGGCGGGGCGTATGGCCTGGAACAGGCGCTGGCCCTCGGCGGTATACTGGAGCACGTGCCCACTGTGAATGGGACGGATGGCGTGCATTCCTATCGTTTAAGGCCTTGATGGTAGACAGTGCAGCCGCGCGACATACCCAATCTGATTACCTTCCTGCGGCTGTTGCTGGTCGCGCCGATTGTTTTTTACCTGTTGCGCAGCGAGTACGGCGTGGCGCTGGTTCTGTTTGTTGTCGCGGGACTCTCGGATGCGCTGGACGGTTTTCTCGCCAAACAATTTGGCTGGACCAGTCGCCTGGGCGGCCTACTGGATCCGATTGCCGACAAACTGCTGTTGGTGAGTTGTTTCCTTGCACTGACCTGGATGGAACTGATCCCGGTCTGGTTGACGGCGGTCGTGATTGGCAGGGATCTACTGATAATTGCGGGCGCTACCCTGTATCAAATGCTGGTCGAACGTCTCGAGGCCGCGCCCTCGGTGATCAGCAAACTCAACACCCTGAGTCAATTGCTGTTGGTAGTGGCGGTACTGTTCCATTACGGTGCCAATATCGTGCCTGTTGAATGGCTGACTATCCTGACTTACAGCGTGCTCGCCACCACGCTGATCAGCGGTGCTGACTACGTCTGGACCTGGGGCTGGCGGGCCTGGAACAAGAAGCGCGGTTCCGGACGTTTCCCATGATCCTAAAAAATCATTTCAGCCACGGAAACACACGGAAGGCACAGAAACACAGTACCTTCCTGGAGCGACTATTCACCACCTTGCGGGTGATGGCGGTACCGGCGTGAAGCTTATGGGCACCTCTAAAAATTCACTGAAGGCGCGCTGGCTGCGTTGCAACCGGGCTCAAAATGCTCATTTACTCCGTGTAAACTCCGCCTTTTCGCCCGGTTGCGCCTTGCCATCATCGCCTTGATTGAATTTTTAGAGGTGCCCTTATGATCTTGTCCGGGTTTTTCCGTGTGATTCCGTGGCAAATGCGGTTTATAGAATGATTCCTACCCAGCTACCGCTCGGTCTGCGCCTGCCGGCCGCGTCGCGTTTTGACAATTTTGTACCCGGTGCTAATCGCGAGACGCTTGCAGCCGTCGAGCAACTGACGGTGGATGCGACACCGGCCATGCTGTTTGTCGCCGGGTCTGCCGGTAGCGGTAAAACGCATTTATTACAGGCAGCCTGCCGCGCGGTCGAGGCCTGCGGCGAGTCGGCGGTCTATATGCCGCTGACAACCCTATCGACCTTGAATCCAGGTATCTTGGAAGGTCTGGAACAGTATTCGTTGATTGCCCTCGATGATGTGCAAGGCATCGCCGGGCAACCAGACTGGGAAGAGGCGCTGTTCCACCTCTATAACCGTTTGCGCGAGGCCCAAGGGCGTCTGCTCGCCGCCGCCTCGGCGCCACCGGAACATTTGAAGCTGGAGTTACCGGATCTGCGTTCGCGCTTGGGTTGGGGTGCGGTATATGCACTGCAGCTGCCCGATGATGCCGTGCGGCTGCAGATACTGGCGCTGCGCGCGCAGGGTTGTGGTTTGGAACTACCCGATGAAACGGCGCGCTATCTGTTGCGCAGGTGCCCGCGCGATCTGCCTGCGCTGATCAGCTTGTTGGAAAAGCTCGATCACGCGGCATTGACCGCGCAACGGCGATTGACAGTGCCGTTCGTGAAGGCGGTGTTGGAGAGTTAGCGGTGTGCGGTCGGACGCGCGGCTAGCGCCGCTGAACGGCCACCCATGACAGCGACTGCTGTCATGGGCTCTAGAATAGCTATCTTCTTTGTCGTAACACCCCCGCGTTCTGTTTGCGGGGTTGGTTCATCCGACCTACGTTTGGTAAGTTGAATGGCGTAGGTCGGATTCAGGCCGAAGGCCGCGTCCGACATTTTCCCGCGAACGCTAAACGCAAGCGCAGCATATTGCGCCAAATGGTTTATGTGAATGCTCAGAGACACTATGCTGCTTATTGCGCCGAGTCCTTGGGCGCGCGCGTCTGCCGCACATAACAAGTCGCGCCGGCATACCACAACAATACCAATCCAAATTCCACCGCCGCTAAGACACGGTCACTGGGCGTGCTATACAGTTCGATAGCTGCATGCGTGCCATAGCCGAGGGCGAGAAACAGACTCCACGCATAGGTATAGGGCCGTCCATGCAGCAGACCGCGGAGCGGAAATAACAGCGGTGTACCCAATGCCAATAACGCAAAATAGGCCGGTAGTCGCACAGGCGGTGACAGCCAGCCATACCAGGCTACGATCAGGATGAAGGTACCGAAATAGCCGCTCAACGCCAGCCGCCGGCACATGCGCGCTGTCATTTTGGGCCAGCCATTGATGATCCATTGTTAATTAAGGTGCGCGCTGTTTCCGCGAGGCGCCGGCCTAGTGCCCGACAGAGTGTTTTTTCGTCTTCGCTCAACGCTAGTTTGTTGTCGGCGCCAGCGTGATGGCTGGGCCCATACGGTGTGCCACCGCTACGCGTGTTCATCAACTCGGGTGCACTGTAGGGCAGACCCAATACCAGCATGCCGTGGTGCAGCAACGGTAAAAGCATGGAGATGAGCGTGGTTTCCTGGCCACCGTGCAGACTCGAGGTTGAGGTAAACACGCCGGCGGGTTTGCCGATGAGCGCGCCTTCCAGCCAGAGTGCGCTGGTGGAATCGAGAAAATATTTCAGGGGTGCGGCCATGTTGCCAAAGCGGGTCGGGCTGCCGAGTGCCAATCCCGCGCATTCGCGCAGATCGGCGTGAGTGGCGTAGGGTGCACCCTGATCCGGAATACTGTCTTCAGTCGCTTCACAGACGGTGGACACGGCTGGAACAGTACGTATGCGCGCTTGCATGCCGGGGATTTCTTCGATGCCGCGGGCGATCTGTCGCGCCATATCGACGGTGGCGCCGTGGCGGCTGTAGTAGAGTACTAATATATCCGCCATCAGAGGATCTCCAAGACGCGTTCAGGTGGGCGCCCGAGCGCGGCCTTGCCGTTGGCGAGCACAATCGGGCGCTCGATCAGTTTAGGTTGGTCGTGCAGCGCACGGATCAGTTGATCGCGGCTCAGCGCGGGATTATCGAGTTCGGCAGCCCGGTACTCAGGCTCTTTGCGCCGCATCAAGTCACGCGGTTCGATCGCCAAGAGATTCAAAATGCGCTTGAGTTCCGCCTGACTCGGCGGCGTCACTAAATATTCCACAACCTTGGGTTCAATGCCCTGCTCACGCAGTAGCGCCAATGTTTGTCGAGATTTGCTACAGCGCGGATTGTGAAAGATGACAACAGGATCGGACATCGGGATGCAGTCTCCAACGGGTGTCATGAGCGGCCGTCAGCCGGGTTGGCTATTGTCCCAGAATGAGCGGGTACAGGTCCATGCGTTGTGCGCTTGACGCCTTTGCTGTGGCAATGCTAGTTTGCCGTTATTGCCGCTGATCGGTTCTCCAGTGCAAATTCTCCTAGGCCGGAACGACACGAAATTCATGCGGGTCATACGCTTCCTCTTATTTTTTACATTCTCCGTGATGCTCGCGGGTTGTGCTGTTGTGCCTGCGCAGGAGATGAGCGATGCGCGCCAGGCTATACAGGCTGCGGAGGCTGTCGATGCCGAGAATCATGCGCCGCGTGCGCTGGGTTTGGCGCGCGCCTTGTTGGATCAGGCGGAGTTGGAATTGGCGGCAAAAGATTATTCGGGCGCGCGGGCCAGTGCTCAGGCCGCCAAGGCGGCGGCGATTCAAGCGCGCGAGGCGGCCGATGATCTGATCCGGGCACAACCTGAGCAGCGTTGACCTATCTGACTATTTTCGCCGCGCGACGACTTTTTTCAGCGGATGGGAATAATTCAAGGGTCTGCTGACGTCTCTTAGGTGTGCAGGTGCTAGTGGCGCGATTTTCTTGGCGGGTTCCAACCCTATGAGTTCGATTGACATTCCAGCGATACGGGTGATAGGGTTTGGACGTCGCTTAGCACGTTGTTTGTACTCCTGCGTTCCAAGTTCAATTCGAACGAATAAACCACCAACATTGGAGATGTAAGGTATGAAATTTACGCTCCCCGTGAAATTTCTTTCCGTGTCGGCTGTGGTGCTCAGTTTAGTCGTGGGCTGCGCCAGCCAAACCAAGCAGGTCGCCGAAACGCCCGCAGCAGCGCCCAGTGCTGCTACCACTCAAGCACTATCTGAAGCGAAGGCTGCCGTGAAGGCTGCCAATGATTTGGATTGGATCTGGATTAATACTGAAGAAACCTTGAAGAAGGCAGAAGAGGCCGCAAAGGCGGGAAATGATGCTGAAGCTATCAAAGGGGCCAACAAGGTTAAGACCGAGGCCAATCTTGCGGTGAATCAGTATTACCTGGAGAAAGCCAAGCCGATGCTGGCATCACTGCAGGCCAAGCCTAAGCTGACGCCGGCGCAGAAAGAGCTGGTTGCTTCCGCGTCTGTTGCAGTAAACAAAGCAGAGGGCAAAAAGGCTTACGACATGCTCAGTAAGCCCTAGTCATAACCACTGCTGTTTGAGTCACACGTAATAAGGGCCCCGATCGGGGCCCTTATTACGTGTGGCTATTGCTTAACCGGACTCATTCAGCACTTCATAGCTGAAGCGTTCGAAGCCCTGACCTGTTTCCAGTAAGTGATCGCAACGAATCTGCAGCAATTGTTCTGATTGCTTCAGCTCCAACACCGCCTTGGTTTTATAGAGTCCGCGCGGTGCGATTAACGTCAACAGACGTTGACCGTTGGCGAGCGTCAAGTCGCTCTTGATTGCCGGATTAAACAGCTGGCGCGCTCCGGATGTCTGGCGGACAACGGCAGGAAGGCCGTTGCGCGCCACATACTGTACGCCGAGTTCTTCACGTTCCAGTTTGCCGCTGACCAGCCAACGCACCACGCCGACTAGCCATTCGCGTGTGGAACCCGTGCCCGGTAGGCTGATGAGAACGAGTTGGCCGACGCGTAGTGCGAGGTTGTGGATCTCATCCAGATGCAATGCTAGACCGCCATTACTACGGTTGCGCGCGGGACAGGATATCAAACGGAAATCCCGCTTGATGTCACTGACACCGCGCCGCAATCCCAGTGAGAAGTCGATGTCATCATCGTCATCGGCGGGCGCGAAATCGAAGTGGTCGAAGGCCGTGCAATTATTCAGAAAGTAATAAGCGGCATCCAATCCGGTTGTCAGATCGACGTCTTGATTACTGTTGAAACGCGGCGCTTTACGCTCCTGCGAGTGTGCCCATTGGCTGAGCATGCGGCCCAGCAATTGCGTGCCATCGTTACTGCTAATGCGCTGTGAGAAGCCTAGGCGATGGGGAAGTGTGCCGGAGCTGATCCTTTCCATATCCATTTGCACGCTGGCAAGTAATTCGCGCGCATCCAACCAACGCCAGCTGCTGCGTTCGACGCCACTGGTAGGTGCCGGCATCGATTGCTGTGGTTCATAGTCGAGTGACAGGCCATAGACCCCGGTGGGGATGTCGTCGCCGAAGCTGGTGAGCAGCTTGATCATTCCGGTCTTGTCACTCAGATAGGCGTAGGTCTCCCAAATCAGATTGTTTGGCTGCCGATAAGGGTCGGCCAAGCGTAATAATGCCAACTGTTTGTAGCCCTTCAGGACGTGCAAATCGCCGCTACAACACGGGAAGCCCGGGTCGGGCGTTGCGGCCAGGGGCTGGGCTTCGGCAAAGCGGACCAGATCGCCGATCTCCCGCCAACTGTTATCAGAAACCGGTTGGTAGGTCTGATAGCGGCAGACCAGCAGCAGCGCCATGAAATACTGTGAATAGTTGGCAGCTTCCGATAATTGTTTTATGCGGCTCCAGCGTTGGCGTTCGTTGATGGCGTCGCGTAAGGCATATTTGTAACCAAAGCTCATCGCCTCGGTGAAATCCGTCAGCAGTTGCAGCGCACGTGGTTGCGTCAAGGCGTCATGCTGACGAATGGATGCCCGTAATACATCGTGCAGGCGTTCATAGCTGTGGCAGAAATCGGCTAGTAATTCCAATCTCTGAGTGGCAGGGATCAGTTGGTGATTGATGTCGCGGAGCCGCTCGATAATCTGCTGGGCGGTATTTTCGCTATCGACATAGGGCAGGCCGGTGAGCCAAGTCCGCAAGGGTCCGGGGCGCGTATCCACGCCTGGTATGGCCCGCTGTTCTGGCATGTTCAACTGCACATGATTCCCCTTTAGGGTGTTGTTCTCTTCCAATCGACCGATATGGCGGCAAGGCCAGTGGGGATCTTAGAGTAATTCTAATGTTTGGTCAGTCAATAACGACTGGGATCCCGGCAATACGTGCGCGCCAGCTGGCCGGGCCGGTCTGATGCACGGACTGACCACGGGCATCCACTGCCACGGTCACTGGCATATCCACCACCTCAAATTCGTAGACCGCTTCCATGCCCATGTCCGCGAAGGCCACCACCCGGGCTGAGCGGATGGCCTTGGACACCAAGTAGGCGGCGCCGCCGGTGGAGATCAGATAGGCCGCGCCGTGCTGGCGGATGGATTCGATGGCCGCCGGGCCACGCTCGGCCTTACCGATCATGCCCAGCAGGCCGGTCTGTTCCAGCATCATATCGGTGAATTTGTCCATGCGGGTAGCGGTAGTGGGGCCGGCCGGACCCACCACCTCTCCGCGGACCGGGTCTACAGGGCCGACGTAATAAATGAAGCGACCATGGAAATCCAGGCCCTCGGGCAGGGGGTCGCCACGGCCCAGCAATTCGGCGATCCGCTTGTGGGCGGCATCCCGCCCCGTGAGGATGCGACCGTTCAGCAGCAGCGTCTCGCCCGGCTGCCAAGTGGCGATATCGGCCTTGGTGATTCCCTCCAACTGCACGCGGCGCGACGAGGCCCCGGCCTCCCAAGCGATCTGCGGCCAGGCGCTGAGTGGCGGCGGGTCCAGGCGGGCTGGGCCAGTACCATCCAGAACGAAATGCACATGTCGGGTGGCGGCGCAGTTGGGAATCAGTGCGACCGGTTTGGAGGCGGCGTGGGTCGGATAGTCTTTGACCTTCACGTCCAGCACGGTGGTCAGTCCTCCGAGTCCTTGCGCCCCGATGCCGAGGGCATTGACCTTGTCATAGAGCTCCAGCCGCAGTCGCTCCGCGCGATTACTCGCACCGCGATCGCGCAATGCCTGGATGTCGATCGGGTCCATCAGTGATTCCTTCGCCAGAATCATGGCCTTCTCGGCCGTGCCACCTATACCCAGACCGAGGATGCCTGGTGGGCACCAGCCCGCGCCCATGGTCGGCACCTGTTTCAAAACCCATTCCACAACATTATCGCTGGGATTGAGAATGGCGAAGCGGGCCTTGTTTTCCGAGCCGCCGCCCTTGGCGGCCACCGTCACGTCCACGCGGTTGCCGGGGACCAGTTCGGTATGGATCACGGCGGGTGTGTTGTCACCGGTGTTGCGGCGGGCGCCATCCGGATCACTGACAATGGACGCGCGCAGCGGATTATCGGGATACAGATAGGCGCGGCGCACGCCGGCATTGATCATGTCTTCCAGACTCAGCTCGGCATCCCACTGGATGTCCATACCTATCTTCAGGAACACCACCACGATGCCGGTGTCCTGACAGACCGGGCGTTTGCCTTCCGCACACATGCGTGAATTAGTCAGTATCTGGGCAATGGCGTCACGCGCTGCGGGCGATTCTTCGCGCTCGTAAGCCTGGTGCATGGCCTGGATGAAATCCAGCGGGTGATAGATGGAAATGAATTGCAGCGCATCGGCAATGCTGGTGATCAGATCGTCCTGCCGTATGCGGGTCATGCGCATTGTCCTGTCATGGATGGAACCTTTTCGCGCCCTGGCGCGTCTTGTGTCATTGTAACCAGCGAACTCGGTGTTGTGCAGGTCAAGGCGGTACCCTTGCATGCAACCCATGCCGATGGCAAGGTAATGTTAGCGCGTCAGCGCAATGGAGAGGCGGTCGTGGTGAAGTTTGGATGGCTCATGTTGTTGGCAGTATTGTTCAGTGGCTTGGTGCGCGCGGAGCCGATTGATTTCAGTTTGCCTGATCTTGATGGCAAACAGCGTAGCCTCTCCGAATTCCGTGGCAAGTGGGTGGTACTGAATTATTGGGCGACCTGGTGTCCGCCCTGTCTGGAAGAAATCCCCGATCTGGTTGCCTTTCATGACCGCCATGAGGATAAAGATGCGCTGGTGATCGGTCTCAATTACGAGAACATTTCGCCTGCTCAGCTCAAGGCCTTCGCCGATCAATATTTCATTTCCTATCCCGTATTGCTGAATGGCGATATGCATCCGGCGCATGAACGATTGGCGGTGGGCGGCATGCCGACCAGCTACATCATTTCACCGGAGGGTGAGCCGGTGGCGCGTCAGATCGGTACCATTACCGCCGATCAGTTGGAAGCCTTTATTGCCAAACAACAGGCAACGCGGGCGACTAATAAGCGGGCGGCTAATAAACAGTCTCTTCGTGAACCTGCCGTGGTGACGCCGTGATGAGTCGCTGGCTGCTGTTGTTGTGTGCATTGATGACAGGCAGTGCCGGTGCGGACGTGCCGCGCGACCCGCAACAGTACTTTTTCGATCAGACCCTTGGTGATTTCCACGAGGAGCTTGCCAATGCGCGCGAGCAGGGCAAGCAAGGCATTATGCTGTTTTTCGAAATGGACGAATGCCCGTTCTGTCATCGCATGAAGGAAACCATTCTCAATCAACCCAAGGTACAAGACTATTTCAAAGCCAACTTCCTGATCTTCGCGGTCGACATCGAGGGCGATATACCGATTACGGATTTCCAGGGCAAAGCAACCACAGAGAAGGAATTCGCCTTCCGCGAACACCGCGTGCGGGCGACTCCGGTGATCATGTTCTTCGATCTCGGGGGTAAACCCGTCGCGCGCTATACCGGCGCCACTGCGGATCAACAGGAGTTCATGTGGCTGGGTCAATTCGTCGTGGACGGTGCGTACAAAGAGATGCCCTTTGCCAAATTCAAACGCGAACTGCGTACCGGCGCGCGCTGAGCCTATGGGCGTAGCCGCGCGTGTGAAGGCGACGCTGTTTGCATGTTGCCTCATTGCCCCATGGCCATGCTTCGCGGCGGACAATGCCGAGGCCGCCGACGCATTGCCGGAACCACTCACCCTGGAATACGCCCTGTCACTGGCGGATGACCTGCATCCTGATCTGCTGGCGGCCGCGGCCGATACCGACATCGCGCGTGCCCAGCGTGATCGCGCGGTCTCCGCGTATGGTCTCAACGCCGGCGTGAGTGCCGAGGCCAAATGGATCGATCCTGCCGAATATGCCGACGATCAATCGCAAAACGATTCACGCGCCAGTCTGATACTCAGCAAACGACTGTACGATTTCGGTCATACCCGTGCCAGCGTCGCTGCTGCCGACGCGAACCTGACCCGTCAGCAACTGCAATACACCGATGCCCAACAGCAGCATCGACTCACAATCCTGGAACGCTATCTCAATGTGCTGCGCGCCGATCTCGAATTCCGCGTGCAGGATGAAGTCATGGCCACCGCCTACGTGCGGGTAGATCGCGCGCGCGATCGCCAGGAGCTGGGACAGGTCTCGGATATCGAACGCCTGGAGGCGGAAACACTCTACCAGGAGGCACGCTCGGCACGTTATCACGCGCAGGCGGAGCAGCGTATCCGTCGCGTGCAACTCGCCGAGGTTCTTAATCGCCCTGGGCAATTGTCGAGTACGCTGGCGGAACCCAACCTTCAGTTCGTTGCCATCGAACCGCCGGATTTAGCCGGACTCAGCGCCGATGTGTTGCAAAATAATCCGCATCTGCAAGCGCTGCGTGCCGGCACGGAAGCTGCGCGTGAACGGCTACAGGCGACACGCGCGTTGGATCGTCCGGTTATTTCGGGGCGTGCCGAGGCCACCGAGTATGCGCGCCAGACTGGGTCCACCGATCCCTGGGCAGTGGGTGTGCAGCTTGACGTGCCGTTGTATACAGGCGGCCGCAGCTCGGCCGAACGTGCGCTGGCGCGCGCGGAGTTACAACGCAGCGAGGCTGATCTGGCGCGCGCGGAGCTGACACTGCGCCAGGATGTGCAGGCGCTGTGGGAAGAGATTCAGGTGTTGCGCGCTGGCCGTGAGGAAACGCAGACGCGCATGGACTACCGGGAATTGTATCTGGACCGCAGTCGTGCCTTATATGAGATGGAGGTGAGCACGGATCTGGGTGATGCCATGATCGTGTCGTCGCAGGCGCGTTTGCGACAGGCGGAACTGGATTATCGACTACTGATGAATTGGGCGCGGTTAAATGCCCTGCGCGGACAACCGCTGTTTGCGGCCGTTGCCATACCGGCTGACCAGGAGAGCAGCACGCCATGAAACATTTAGTGAAAGCCTTCGCGCTGCTGGGTTGCTTGAGCGCCACCGCTATCGCGGCGGAGTTGAACGGAGAGTTGGACTGGGCGCATCAGATCACCTTGAGCGTACCGGTCACCGGCCAAGTTGAACAGCTTAGCGTACAGCCAGGTATGCCCGTAGAAGCTGGACAGCTGTTATTGCAATTGGATGCACGGGTTGCGCGTGCGCATTTTGATCAGGCGCGTAGTGCCGTGAAGCATGCTGAATTGCAGCGTGCCGAGGCGCAACGGGAATGGGACCGTGCCAAAGAGCTGTACGATCGCACCGTACTGTCGGAGCGTGAACTGCAGGTTGCCGAGATCGGTTTCGCATCGGCCGAGGCGGCTTATCAGACCGCACGCGCGCATCAGGTCGCGGCGGGAGGTGAGCTTGAATATCACAGTCTCAAGGCACCCTTCAACGCCTGGATAGTGGCAACGCATGTCGCACCCGGGCAGGCAGTGATCAACGCGCAACAGGCGATGCCCTTAGTGACCTTGGCAGAGCGCGGCAAAATGAGTGCACATGCGACTCTTAATGCGACGCAAGCGACTACTGTGCAAACTGGTAATTCAGCTAAAGTGCGGATTGGAGACCAACAATTCGATGCGCAAGTTGTTAAGGTCGGCATCGCACCACTGAGCGCGGAACGGCCGGCGCTTTATTCCGTGGTCGTGGAATTTACTGTGCCGACAGATACAGTGTTGCGCGCCGGTCAAACTGCGACCGTGATTCTGCCATGAACACGGCGCGTCGTTGCGTGGTCAGTGGCCGTGTGCAGGGTGTGTTCTTTCGCGCCTCCACGCGCAACATGGCGATGGAATTGGGCGTCTTCGGGTATGCGCACAACATTTCAGGCGACCGCGTCGAAGTGCATGTCGAAGGCAATACCGCTGCCGTCGCGGCCTTGTGTGATTGGTTATGGGATGGCCCGCCTGAGGCGGAGGTTTCCAGCGTTGTCTGCACAGCCATCGCGCCTGCCGGCTATGACGATTTCACGACAGGGTGAGGTCGGACCTATTAACATCTCCTGTAGGGCGTATTAGCGAAGCGTAATGCGTCAGATGTTTTCACCTTTCTGGGTATGACTTTGCTGCCACAGCATTCGTCGCATTACGACATTAGGACCAATGCGCCATAAGCGTGTTAAGGAACCTCTGATTAATTTGCTGAAGCGGCATCTGCCGCGTTGCCGCCAGGCTCAAAATACGGGGCCGGGAAGCGGCAGACGCCGTATAAACGCCGTTTGTTACTCGGTGCTACGCACCTCGCCCTTCGGGCCGGCCAGCGCCGTTCTCTCCGCTTCGCTTCGAGTCACCCGTCCGCGCCTTGCCTGGGGACGCGATCCGCGATTTTGCGATAGGTTCTACCGAAACTGTCGGACGCGCGGCTTGCGCCGCTGAATCCGACCTACGTTAACCCGCAAAATAAAAGTAGGTCGGATTCAGGCCGAAGGCCGCGTCCGACAGGGAAGATTAATGTAGGGTGATGGGTTAGCGTTGTTCGCGTAACCCACCAAGCTTTGCGCAGTAACACACAACATTTTTTGGGTCTACGCGGATTCGTATGGGTGAATAGGCGTCCGGAACGGGTCGCACAGCCGTGGCAACCGGCCTCTCCGAGGCTTGAGTGATCCCGTATTCAGCCGTGGGATGACAGACCTGGGACAGAGAACAATTCTCTCTAATATTAAGATTAATTGCTCTCTTATATCTTTTAGGGTATCTGACCCCTTGATAGGAGTTCGTCAGGCTGGTCTGGAATCAATATGCTGTCTTGCGGAGTTTCTGAGCTGTTGCATTCCGGATAGTCGAGGGTGAAGTGCAGGCCGCGGCTTTCCTTGCGCAATTGCGCGGAGCGGATAATGAGTTCCGCGACCTGCACCAGATTGCGCAGCTCGATCAGATCGTTGGTGACGCGGAAATTACTATAGTACTCATGAATTTCATGTTGTAGCAGCTGCACGCGACGCAGCGCGCGCTCCAGGCGTTTGTTGGTGCGCACGATGCCGACGTAGTCCCACATGAAACGTCGCAATTCATCCCAGTTGTGACTGACCACAACCTCTTCATCGGAATCGGTGACGCGTGATTCATCCCACGCCGGGAGTGCGGGCGGTGCGGCGACATCGGCGAGTCTGGCGATGATGTCCTGGCCGGCGGACTGCGCGAACACCAGGCATTCCAGTAGCGAATTGCTGGCCATGCGGTTGGCGCCGTGCAAGCCTGTGTGCGCGGTCTCACCAATGGCATAGAGCCCAGCGATATCCGCACGGCCATTCAGATCGGTCATCACGCCGCCGCAGGTGTAATGCGCGGCCGGCACCACCGGGATCGGTTGCGTGGTCATATCGTAACCAAATTCCAGACAGCGCGCGTACACGGTCGGGAAATGTTCCTTGATGAACGCTGCCGGCTTATGGCTGATATCGAGATACACGCACTCGGCACCCAGGCGTTTCATCTCATGGTCGATAGCACGCGCGACGATATCGCGCGGTGCAAGTTCGGCGCGCGAGTCAAACTTATGCATGAAGCGTTCGCCATCGCGCAGTTTGAGCAGACCACCTTCACCGCGCACCGCTTCGGTAATCAAAAACGATTTTGCGTGCGGGTGATACAAGCAGGTCGGGTGGAACTGATTGAATTCCATGTTGGCGATGCGGCAGCCGGCGCGCCAGGCCATGGCAATGCCATCGCCACTCGCGGTGTCTGGGTTGCTGGTGTAGAGATACACCTTGCTGGCGCCGCCAGTGGCGAGCACCACAAAGCGGGCACTCAGCGCCTCGACGTTGCCCTGTTCACGATCGAGTACATAGGCACCAACGCAACGATTGGGGCCGGGCAGATCGAGCTTGGCTGAAGTGATCAGATCAATGGCGATGTGGCGTTCGTACAGTGTGATATTGGGGTGTGTGCGGGCGCAACCGACCAGAGATGTCTCAATCGCCGCGCCGGTGGCGTCGGCGGCATGGATCACACGGCGATGGCTGTGACCACCTTCGCGAGTGAGGTGGAAGTGACTTCCTTCCAGATCGGCCTCGCGGGTAAACGGTACGCCATGTTCGATCAACCAACGCACCGCGTCCGGGCCACGTTCAACCGTGAAGCGTACGGCATCCTCGTGACACAGCCCGGCACCGGCGTTGAGGGTGTCCTCGACATGTGACTCGATGCTGTCGGCGGGGTCGAGTACGGCGGAGACACCGCCCTGGGCATACAGGCTGCTGCCCTCGGTGATGGTGCCCTTGGCCAACACGGCAACCCGGCAGTGGTCGGCCAGCTCGAGGGCCAGCCGCAAACCGGCGGCGCCGCTGCCAATGACCAGTACATCCAGATTTGTTGTCGGTGTCATGGCTTGTGGGGGCCTGGGATTACCGCTAAGGTTGCGTCCGATATGGGCGCCCAGGTTGATCAGGCGCCCTTGATTTTCCATAAGTTACCCTAAAGCTGACAGGCTGGCGAACTGTTTGATGTAACGGTTGTCTAGGGGGCGGGGCATGGCGATCCGACATGACGCTTGGGGAAGCGGATGAATGAACTGAGTTCTGATCAGGAATTGGTCGAGCGCGTCCAGCAAGGTGATAAGCGCGCCTTTGATCTTCTGGTCCGGAAATACCAAAACAAGATTGTGCATCTGGTGACACGCTATCTGCATGACCCTGTCGAGGCACAGGATGTCGCTCAGGAGGCTTTTATCAAGGCTTATCGGGCACTGCCGTCATTCCGTG
>JBGSOE010000096.1:0-20384 GCA_041739295.1 Thiohalobacterales bacterium
GCGGATCAGCGCGAGCTTGGCCTCCGGCGTAGCTTCAGCGAGGAAATCGTCGACGCCGGCCTCAGCGGCGATGGCCGCGGCGGTGAGGCGGTTGTCGCCGGTAATCATCACCGTCTTGATGCCCATGCGGCGCAGCTCGACGAAACGTTCCTTGATACCGCCCTTGACGATGTCCTTGAGTTCGATGACGCCGAGCACATGCGTACCGTCGGCGACCACCAGCGGGGTGCTGCCGCGCCGCGCGACGTCCTCGACCAGATGCTGAGCTTCATCCGGGAAATGTGCGTCGTGCGTTTCGACATGACGGCGGATCGCATCCACGGCGCCCTTGCGGATCTGTCGCGCCTCATTACGGTTTGCGCTATCGCCGGGCAGATTCACACCGCTCATGCGCGTCTGCGCCGAGAACGGCACGAAGGTCGCGCCGAGCGAATGGATGTCGCGTTCGCGCAGATTGAAGCGTTGCTTGGCGAGCACCACGATGCTGCGACCCTCAGGCGTTTCATCGGCAAGTGAAGACAGTTGCGCGGCATCCGCCAACTGCTGTTCGGTCACGCCGCGCACCGGCATGAACGCGGACGCCTGACGATTGCCGAGCGTGATGGTGCCGGTTTTGTCCAGCAGCAGCACGTCCACATCGCCGGCGGCTTCGACTGCACGCCCGGAGGTGGCGATGACATTGGCGCCGAGCATGCGGCTCATGCCAGCGACACCGATGGCCGACATCAGCGCGCCGATGGTGGTAGGAATCAGACACACCAGCAGAGCCACCAACGCGGTGATCGTCACCGGCTGGCCGCTGCCGCTCGTCTCGACGGCGAACAGCGAGTACGGCAGCAGCGTCACAGTCGCGAGCAAAAATATCAGCGTCAGTGCGACCAGCAGGATGGTGAGTGCGATCTCGTTCGGTGTTTTCTGCCGCTTGGCGCCCTCGACCAGCGCGATCATGCGATCGAGAAAGGTCTCGCCGGGATTGACACTCACGCGCATGACTAACCAGTCGGACAACACCGTGGTGCCGCCGGTCACGGCAGAGAAGTCACCGCCGGATTCGCGGATCACCGGCGCGGACTCGCCGGTGATGGCACTCTCGTTCACCGAGGCCACGCCTTCGATGACTTCACCGTCAGCGGGAATCATATCGCCGGCTTCGACGAGGACGACATGATCGCGTCGGAGTTCGGTCCCGGGCACTAAATCAACGCTTGCACCGTAGCGCGGTTCGCGCAATTTCTTGGCCAGCACGCCCTTCTTGGCACTGCGCAGCGAGGCGGCCTGCGCCTTGCTGCGCCCTTCGGCGAGCGCCTCGGCGAAATTGGCGAACAACACCGTGAACCACAACCACAGTGTGACGGTTCCGATGAACCACGCCGGTGCTTCGCCCTGACCGCTGAGCGCCTGCACCCACAGCCCGGTGGTCAACAGGCTGCCGATGAACACGACGAACATGACCGGGTTACGCCACTGCTGCCGCGGACTAAGCTTGCGGAAGGAATCGATCAGCGCCGGCGTGACCAGGGTCGGATCTAACAACGAAAGTGATTTGCGACTCATATTCATTTGCCTCAGTGTGAATGCACCGAACTACCGTCATCCCGGCGAAAGCCGGGATCCAGGGCCAGCTTCCGTTGGTATTCCCTCTGGATTACTCGCTTCGCTCGCCCTTCGGGCCGCCCTTACGGGCGTTCAACGCGCAAGCGCTTTTGTCCGGCATGCGCCGGAATGATGGGTATACGTGCCATGTTCAATTCCCTGCCCACAGGATCAAATGCTCGACCATCGGTCCCAGCGCCAACGCCGGGATGTAGGTGAGCGCGCCAACCAACAACACCGTGCCGATCAGCAGGCCGATGAACAGTGGCCCGTGAGTAGGCATGCTGCCGGCGCCTTGCGGCAGGCGTTTCTTTGCGGCCAACGAACCGGCGATGGCGAGCACCGGCACGATCACCGCGAAGCGTCCGAACCACAGCGCCACACCGAGCCAGCCGTTGAAAAAAGGCGTGTTGGCACCGAAACCGGCAAAGGCACTGCCGTTGTTGTTGGCCGCCGAGGAAAAGGCGTACAGCACTTCCGAGAACCCATGGGCACCGGGATTGAAAATGCTGGGCCGGCCAACATCCGCCATCACGCCTATGGCCGTACCGATCAACACCAGAAACGGTGTCATCAGAATAACGACAGATACCATTTTCATGTCGAAGGACTCGATCTTCTTGCCGAGATATTCCGGCGTGCGGCCGATCATCAGCCCGGCGATGAACACCGCCATGATGGCGAATACCAGCATGCCGTAGAGCCCGGAACCAACACCGCCGAACACCACTTCACCCAGCTGTATCATCAGCATCGGTACCATGCCACCGAGCGGTGTGTACGAGTCATGCATGGAGTTGACCGAGCCGTTGGAGGCGGAAGTCGTCGCCACCGCCCACAGCGCCGAGGCACCGATGCCGTTGCGGGTTTCCTTGCCTTCCATATTGCCGCCGGATTGCGTGGCGGAGGCCTGCTGATCGACACCGAGCGCCGCGAGCTGCGGATTGCCCTGTTGTTCGAAAGACATGGTCGCAATCGTGGCGACGGTGAAGATGATGGTCATCGCCGTCAGCACCGCCCAGCCTTGACGGGTATCGCCGACCGCTTTACCGAAGGTGTAGCAAAGCGCGGCCGGGATCAGCAGGATCGCCAGCATTTCGAGGAAATTGGACAACACCGTCGGGTTCTCGAGCGGATGCGCGGAATTGACGTTGAAGTAGCCGCCGCCGTTGGTGCCGAGCTGCTTGATGGCGATCTGCGACGCGGCCGGACCCATAGGCAGGGTTTGCGCGGTCACAATCACGGATTCGCTGACGGTCTGACCGGCCTCGTTGGTACTGGAGGATTCATAGGTCGCCGGTTCCAACGTGGTCACGTCCTGATAGGGGGTGAAATTCTGGATCACACCCTGACTGACCAGCACCAGTGCGAACACGAACGACAACGGCAGCAGTAGATACGTCGTGATGCGATACATATCCGCCCAGAAGTTGCCGATGGTCTGCGCCGAATGGCGCGCGAAGCCGCGGATCAGCGCGAACAGCACGGCGATACCAGCCGCGGCGGAGACGAAGTTCTGCACCGCCAGGCCGAGCATCTGGGTGAGATAGCTCATGGTGGTCTCGCCGCCGTAGCCCTGCCAGTTGGTATTGGTCACGAAGCTGATGGCGGTGTTAAAGCTCGAGTCCGGCGTTACGTTCGCCAACTGCTGTGGATTGAGCGGCAGCCACAATTGCAGGCGCTGCAGCGCGTACACCACGAGCAGCCCGACCAGGCTGAACACCAGCACCGCCAGCGCATAGCCGCGCCAGCTCATTTCTTCATCACGGATGCCGCACACACGGAACACGCCGCGTTCGACACTCGCCAACGGCCGCCAGCGCGGTGCCTCCATCAGCTTGGCCATGTACAGGCCCAGCGGTTTCGCCGCCGCCAACAGCACGACGAGATAAGCTGCCAACAGCAGCCAGGATTGGGTTGTCATTTAGAAGTCCTCCGCTTTGAGCAGCGCGTAGACCAGGTAAACCAACAACAGGACGGCTACAATGCCGCCGATCACATATAAGGCTTGCATATCACCTCCGCGGCAGAAGCCGGTCACAACCGACGGCCAGTGCGGCAGTCAGCAGGAAAAATACGCCAAGCAACGCGATCCAGATCAGGTCCATAGCGGCCTCCGTGGTAGTATTCCAACTGCTGACAAGATTAGACCTTCGTGTATTAACGAAGCGGAAATATTAGGAATGCCGGCGTAAAAAAGTTGTAAAAAAAATGACTGTTTAACATCGATCGTAAAAGGCTGGCTTGTACGCGGTGCACACAGAGATCCAGTCATTTATTGACCGCTTACGGCGGAGATCTGCGATCAGGATACTGTGGGATCGTTATACGGCAGTTGCCCACTTAGGATTGTGGGTTTAATTGGTGGATGCAACATACTAGACGCATTATTAGGTGAGGAGTGGTTGCGAGCGGTACGTCGAGTCACTCACAACCGCCTCACTTGGCTGCAAGTTAACCTACATAGCGTTTAGAAGCGCTCAAGGGATAATGCTGCTGGAAGGCACTCTCGCGTAGGAGCGTCGATATCGGGCTCGCGCGCAAGATATTCAGCAATACAGTCGGGATGGGGGTCAAATGCCTTCCCCTCAGGGAGCTGGGAAACCCTCGACTACTTTGTGGTCCAAGTCATTAACGGACATCGTCAATTCGACTGTATCACGATTCCCAAAAATGCCGGGCGCCACTTCGAGCGTGATGGACTCGGGATTTTTCAACCACGAGGGTGAACCATTGACACGCATGGTAAAGGTTTGTTGTGCACCCGGTGCCAAAGTGAGCTGATTGGGTGTCAATGACAGGCTGGGATAATGCTCGCCCTGGTTGTCCGTAACCTTGATGCGCGCCAACACACTGTTGTCTATCGTCACGCCTTTGTCAGCCAGGGGCGAGAGAGCAACCTGAATATTTAAAACCGTTTGGGTTTCGGTACGGATGTTCTTGAAGTTCCTTTCCTGATGCATTTCGACCACGGCGCTTTGTAGCGTGATGTCGGTGGTTTCGGTCCGGACTTGTGTTTTCGTCGTGAGTGGTACGTTGCCTATATATTCCCAGGTTTTGTCCTCTTTGAGCCGCACCCGGCGACCGTCCGGCATATTGGCGTAGCGGTCATTGGAGTGGAATTCCCAGGTACCGTTGTCCCTGAGCAGCACTTCGCGCCCGTCATCGCTGATGGCCTCCTGAGCGGCGAAAACCCCGGAGCTGTTCAACAGGATTGATAGGTAGACGATGGCGGTGCCGAGAAGTGAAGGCAGTGCGTGGTTTCGAACCATAGTTTGAAAGCCCTGATGAGACTGTGAAATAATTCGCGTCGTGTATGGGCAGAATAACCGCCCTTTTTCTCAATAGCCAACGAAAATCGCTGGATATTGGAGGGTGCGGCAATCAATCGCCGTGCAAATTTGCTCGGCTATGCCACTACACTATGGATTCCGGCATGCGCCGGAATGCCGGGTTGGTAATTGAAGAGCGTTGCCTTGATACTGTTTCTCAATTTCGTTTAGCCACACCACCCGCCGCCCAACTCGCATCGATAGGCAGAGTGTTCATCACCCGCACTGCCTGGGCCAGATAGGTTTGCACGGTTAATGTCTGTAGCGACACCGGCATCGCGAGAGCCCGGGGGTGCTCGGTCATTTCATCGATCAGAGCCTGATTGATAACGACCGGCGGACGCACTCCGGGTTGTTCCCGCGGAGATTCCAGTGCAGCTGCTAACAGCTTATTTGTCAGTACATCATGCTTGCGGTTGTCATCCTCAAACACCGGGTAGCTTTGAAAGTAAAGCGCCCTGCCCCGCCAGCCAAACAACTGCGGCTGATTCACCACGCGTACCGGCGTGCCGACCGGCACCATGTCATAGATACGCACGATGTCTTCCGGATACATGCGCAGACAACCATGGCTACCGCGCAGACCGATGCTGGGCGGTTTATCGGTGCCATGAATGGAATACGCTGGCCAGCCGAGTCTCAATACATGTGTACCAAGCGGGTTGTCCGGGCCTGGCGGGACCTTTGCCGGTAATGGATCGCCGTTCGCTGCATGCTCCCTGCGGATTGATGCCGTTGGAATCCAGGTGGGCGATTCGGTTTTTGAGGCGATCTTGGTTGTACCTATGGGGGTATTCCATTCTACACGACCGATGCCGAGCGGATGGGTAATGACGCGCTGCGCTGCGCCGGGTTGCGCCGGCGGAAAATAGAACAGTCGCATCGCGGCCAGATTGATGACAATGCCTTGGCGTGGCGCATTTGGTAGAACAAATTGTGTTGGTAAAACGATTTCGGTACCCGCGCGAGGTAACCAGGGGTCAACACCGGGATTGGCACTTACAATTTCTTCGTAGCCCAGGTTAAAGCGTCGCGCGATATCCGATAGCGTGTCTTCCTCATTCGCCTGGATCACCTGCAAGGTGCCTACGACATCTTCACGTGCAGGATCAAAGCTGAATTCATTGGTCGCAGCCGGCATGGAAGCACGCTGACTAGAAAAACCCAGCGACTGGCAACCCGACAGCGCCAGGAGACTACATAGCAGTCCGATGAGCCAATACAGCCGGCCAGTGATTGATATAGGATCATCCATTACCCGTGCCACTCCAATGGTCTGAATGCGCGCCTAGGGCCGAGTTCATCTGCGAGGTTAGTAAGTCGCTCGTTGAACTTGTCGGACCCGGCCTTCGGCCTGAATCCGACCTACATTTTACCTGCGGCTATACCAACGGTACCAGCCGCAATACTGGCACGGTTCGCAACATCACCACGCTATACCTGACCAAGTCCCGAAGGGCGCAATAACGTAGCGTATTGCGCCGCATGTTTGCATGCCACCAAAACACCCGGCGTACGCCGGCACAAGGCCTAGTACGTCCTACGCCTAACAACTTACACACTAAACGTAGGGTGCCGGTGAGCGCAGCGAACCGCACCGCGCAAAACGCGCGCATGAAAATTCCCTCGTCACAGCCAGCGCTGTAGATAGAATATAAACTGGCCTTCAGAGGATTTCGAGGGGCCTACCACTATGGCCGGGTGGCGATTGTCGCCGGGTGCGGAGGCTGCGAGTGCGGCCTCGGCAGTTGCATGAATTTCGACGCAGCCGGCAGGGTAACGTTTGCGATCAATGCGCGGTGTAAAGATTACGGCGAAGCGTACATCGGAGACACTGGTTTCGGGATCAGGTGGTACCAGTCCGCGCATGCCTTAGCTCCTTATGAATTACGCTTATCGCGATTAGCGGAAAAGATTGCGTATGATCACTGCTGTCTCACACCCCTTCTCTCTCGGGTGAGGAATGGCACTTACTTAGCCTCACAGATGACCTGGCTGCGTTATACATCCAGCCACGGAATCCACGGAAGCACACTGAAAAAGGCTTTATTGTATGGTTATTTCCGTGCTCTTCCGTGGGTTTCGTGGCCATCTGTTTTGGTTTTGGGCTTAAGTAAGTGCCATTCGGGTGAGAGGGTCTAAAACCGGATGAACACTTGATATCTGTTCAGGTGCCGGTCTTGCCCATCACCTCGACACCCTGACTGTGCAGGTAATCGTCATAGCTGCCGTTGAAGTTGATCACGCCAGTCGGTGATAGCTCAATAATACGCGTCGCCAGTGAGGACACGAATTCGCGGTCATGGCTGACGAAGATCAGCGTACCCGGATAATTTTCCAACGCCGTATTGAGCGACTCGATGGACTCCATGTCCAAGTGGTTGGTCGGTTCGTCCATGACCAGAATATTCGTGCGCTGCAGCATGAGTTTGCCGAACAGCATGCGACCCTGCTCACCACCAGAGAGCACCTTCACCGATTTACCGGTTTCGTCCGATGAAAACAGCAAGCGTCCGAGCGTACCGCGGACCACCTGTTCGTCATCACTGGGCTTTTTCCAATGACTCATCCAATCAAACAGTGACATGTCCTTCGCAAAGTCGGCGGCGTGGTCCTGAGCGAAATAGCCGATGTCGACATTCTCGGACCATTTGATAATGCCTTTATCCGGCGGCAGTTCGCCAACCAGGGTACGTAATAGCGTGCTCTTACCGATACCGTTCGGGCCGATCACGGCAATGCGTTCACCGACCTCGATCATCAGATTAAGATTGCTGAACAGCGGCGTGTCGCCATAACCCTTACTCAGGCCGTCTACTTCCAGCGCCAGGCGATAGAGCTTCTTGGTCTGGTCGAAGCGGATAAAGGGATTCACACGGCTCGATGGTTTGACCTCATCGAGTTTGATCTTCTCGATCTGCTTGGCGCGTGACGTCGCCTGCTTGGCCTTGGAGGCATTCGCGGAGAAGCGGCTGACGAAGGACTGCAGATCAGCGATCTGCGCCTTCTTCTTGGCATTGTCGGAATACAGACGTTCGCGTGCCTGGGTCGAGGCGGTCATGTACTCGTCGTAATTGCCGGGATAGACGCGCAGCTCGCCGTAGTCCAGGTCTGCCATGTGGGTGCACACACTGTTCAGGAAGTGGCGGTCATGGGAAATAATCACCATGGTGCTGTTGCGCGCATTGATGATGGTTTCGAGCCAACGGATGGTATTGATGTCCAGATTGTTGGTCGGCTCGTCGAGCAGCAGAATATCCGGATCGGCGAATAATGCTTGCGCCAACAACACGCGCAACTTCCAGCCGGGCGCGACTGCGCTCATAAGACCGTTATGCTGTGCCACAGGAATGTCGAGACCAAGCAGCAACTCACCCGCGCGCGCTTCCGCGGTATAACCATCCAATTCGGCGAAATGCACTTCGAGATCGGCAACCTTCATGCCCTCTTCTTCGGTCATCTCGGGGAGCGAATAAATCCGATCACGTTCCTGTTTCACTTCCCAGAGTTCAGCGTGACCCATGATGACCGTGTCGACCACCGTGTGCTGCTCGAAGGCGAACTGATCCTGGCGCAGCTTACCGACGCGCTCGTTGGCATCGACACAGACATTGCCCGCTGTCGGCTCCAGATCGCCGCCGAGGATTTTCATCAGAGTGGATTTTCCGCAGCCGTTGGCACCGATCAGGCCGTAGCGATTACCGTTGCCGAACTTGACCGAGATGTTCTCGAACAGCGGTTTGGGGCCGAACTGCATGGTGATATTGGCGGTCGTGATCAAGATGCTTCTTCCATAATCAATAGGTTAAACGTAGGCACGGGACTGGAACCTGAGGCCAGGTGCCAGGAGGCCCCTGATATAACCGGATACGGAATATGCGTACAGCGGAGGGGGCGGGTCGTGCGAGGCGCGCATTCTCGCATATTTAGCGCTGGCCCGCGACCTAAGGCATCAGTCCTGCCCACAGCCGGATATGACGCTTGCCCGAGACCCCAAGACGGCTAACAACCCTGACTTTATAGGCGACGCTGACGATGCCGCCCAAATTAGGGAGGCGCCTTGATCAATCCGTCATTCCGGCATGCGCCGGAATGACGAATACTAAATTAAACAGGTCTTCCCTGGATAAGAAGCAACCATGACTGCTGACCACCGCCCCGTTGCGATTGCTCAGCAGTGACGCATGCATCTGCCCCTTAACAGGCCACGTCCAGCAATCCTCTACACAACTTTTGTGGCACAGACTGACTACTATTGCGCGTGCGTCTTAACAGCAGGCCACTTACAGCTTGGCATCGCATCAATATTTCACCAAAGCCAAGTCAGGTGAATACATTGCTATTGCGCAATTATCGACCTGCGCGATTTTCGTGCGCACAACGCGCTATTCCTGTGCATTCCGAATATCACGTTGTGAATGAGGCTGTTCTCCTGCCTGTTCAGAGGCCTCGCGAATACCGCATGTAAACAATCGATTACAGCTTCGGGTTCGGAGTGCATCTGACCATTCTGCACTCAGAATATACGCGGCATGATAACTGCAGCGCCCTTTATAGTGCATTGCGGTCAGAGGTGTATTCAGCGAACTGAACTGTAGTCAGCATCTTATTTCCGACCAGCAGATATTCGCTCCTGCCACAATCCAACCACAATCCAATTGTTGAGCATTACATGCTGGCATGACATAGATAGGCTCGACGTGAGAATTTCGCCACCCTCTCCCCAACCCTCTCCCGCCCCGGCGGGAGAGGGGGTTATCCCGAATGGCACTTACTTAGCCTCTCAGACGACCTGGCAGCGATATACATCTAGCCACGGACCCCACGGAAGTACACTGAAAAAGGCTTTTTTCTATGGTTATTTCCGTGCTCTTCCGTGGGGTCCGTGGCCATCTGTTTTGGTTTTGGGCTTAAGTAAGTGCCATTCGGGGTTATCCCCTCTCCCCGCTTGCGGGGAGAGGGTTAGGGAGAGGGGAGTTTGTGTCATCCCGATTGGTAATGATCAATAGATTCATCACAGCACAGCATCCGAGAAATTCCCGCAGCGGGTCAATCGTCATGAAAAATCCTCCAGAAAGATTGGCGGCCCCAGCAATTCAATAAATGGCCTTGATCCGACCAGCTTCAACTCACTGCCATCAACAAATGACAAATACAGCGTGGCACTGACTTTGCGCTTAAAAGGCAACGGAATAATCTCATGCCTTATGCCGCCCACCTCCAGAAATCCTTCCGCTATCGTAGTTGGCAACGACAAAATCAAGCACTGTTGATCCTCCACGTCCGACAGGACCAGCCGCGCTTCCTGACTCCAACCCGTGCCGCCATCCTGACCCGGCCTGCCCTTTGATTTATGAATGTAGGCATGCGAGAAATAGACCGTCGCTACGCCCTCCAGTATCTCTACCTGGCTGACGCGTGAATCGTATAGTTCTAGGCCGCTGCTCAAGGCTGGAAACTCACTGTTTGCGGATCAAATTATCACCATTTCAAAAACGGCGGCGGGCTTAGCGGATGTTTGGAAAACCAGCCCGCCGCCAGCCGCCCCAATGCCTTATGGAACCCCGAATCGGGAAAGGCCGACTTAACATCACGTACATAGTCTTTTGACAAACCGCACCTCACCAACCCCAAAGACAGGTCCACCAGATCGGCTTGCCGGAATACCTCAACCAAGGGTAGCTCAGGATTCTCGTACTACCTCAGCTTATGATGCATATCGATCATCAATGAGATTTCGGGAATCCATTGGTCCAGGCCTCTTCCAGACAAATACTCCGCTGCCAACTGCACGGAGGGCGGCAGATAATCGACCGTCCTATCCGACCAAATCCCCAAATCATGGAAACAAGCAGCTATGACGATTTTTTTCGCGCGCATCGCCCGTGGCTGTATGCAGCACCAAACAGAAATGGATAACGCGATAAACATGATTCTTGCAGGCCAGGTAATCCTGGCCGAGCCGGGGCTTTCCAATCCGCCAATATATCTTCCAGCAGGGTGGATATGTTCTTCAATCACCATAGGTGTTCACTATGGATCTCATGCAATCCGCCCCTTCATTCTCGCACGTTGGTCCATACAACTTATTTAGTCCGCATATTCCGTACATAAATAGCCTTTGATTTAGTAGCGCCTATTTGCCTTTCTTCCATGTCAAATAATTTAGTTGCAGAAACCAATTCGCCGAGCTTCCCATATCCGTAATTTCGCGGATCAAACTCAGGCGATTGTTTCGCAATATTGCTACCCACAGGCGCAAGATGAGCCCACCCACTCTCATCGGAGGAAGCCTCTACCGCATTACGTAATAGTGTCACCAATTTCGTATCTTGCTTTAACTCGCTGCTGGACTTCTTGGCAATTGCTTCACTTGCGTCGGTCTTGGCACGGAGAACCTCGGTGAAAATAAATTTGTCACACGCCGATACAAAGGGCGAAGGTGTTTTATTCTCACCAAAACCATACACCAGCAATCCTGACTCTCTAATTCTTGATGCCAGCTTGGTAAAATCACTATCACTCGAAACTATGCAGAAACCGTTGAAGTTGCCGGTATACAGCAAATCCATGGCGTCTATAATCATTGCGCTATCTGTCGCATTCTTCCCTTTTGTGTACGCGAACTGCTGCATTGGCTGAATAGAGTGTTGCAGCAGAACCTCTTTCCATCCTTTCAGGCTAGGCGACGTCCAATCCCCATAGATTCTCTTGACACTGGCTACCCCGTAATTTGCTATCTCTGCCAGCAAACCATCCACAATGCTTGGCTGCGCATTATCAGCATCAATAAGAACCGCCAACTTGTCTGTATTTTCCATAACCCTGAACCTCATCCATTATATCTGCGAATCAACACCAATTCAGGAAGTCTTCACCAAACCATGCAACACCATATCTGTAAAACTCACAATGCCGATAACCGTGCCGTTTTCAATCACCGGAGCGCGAGACAGATCGAAGCGTTCGAACAGGCGGGCGCAGTAGCGGATGTCCATGTTCTGGTCGACGGAGATCACCGGCTTTGCCATGATCTCGTAGACGTTCACACGTTCCGGGGCGCGATCCTTGGCGAGCACTTGGCGCGCGATGTCTGAAATCAGCAGCATGCCATATTCATCGTCGGGGTGACGCTTCTTGACAATCAGCGCCTTGGTCTCGATATGCTGCATGGCCTCCAAGGCGGCTTGAACGGAGGTCATGCCATCAATGAGATCGAACTTGGTCTTCATGACATCCCGCACGCGGATGGTTTTTTTCTCGTTCATAGCTTTTCCTCCACCACATCACTGAGACTGCGGATCTGCTGGTTCACGCCGACAGCATCCTCCACATCGATTTGAAAGGCGATGCCGCTACCGGGTTTGCTGTCGAACTCGCCGACCATGGCGATCTTTTCCAGAATTCTGCGGCATAAATGTTCTTCAACCAGAAACAGCAGCATATCGCGCTGAGTCTCCAGTGTCAGGCCGAAAAAGGTCTTGGTCTTCTGCAGGCCTTCACCGCGCGCATGGTTGATCACCGTGGCACCGGTGGCACCTGCCTCGCGCGCGGCGTTCATGATCTTGTCGGTCTTGTCGTCCTCGACCAAGCCGATGATGAGTTTGAAGTGCATATCAGTCTCCTTGAGACGGGGTTTTCTGAACTGGTGCTGATGCTGTTGCTGTTGCTGTTGCTGATGTAGTGCGTGCCCGGCGCGTGCGCCACTCACTCAATTGCGCATAGCCCATAACGGACATAATCGGAAACAGGCTGGCGAAGGCGATCAGACCGAAACCATCCAGCATCGGGCTGCGTCCCGGCACAGTACTTGCCAAACCAAGTCCTAGCGCGGCCACCAACGGCACGGTGACGGTCGAGGTCGTCACACCCCCTGAATCATAGGCCAGCGGCACAATCATGCGCGGCGCAAAGGCAGTCTGAATGATGACGATCACGTAGCCGGTGATGATGTAGTAATGCAGTGGCGTACCGGTGATGATGCGAAATACACCCAGCGAAATACCGACTGCCACCCCGATGGCGACAGCAATCCGCAAACCCCAGATACTGATCACGCCACCTGACACGTCCTGTGCCTTGATGGCCACGGAGATCAGGGACGGCTCCGCGATAGTGGTGGCAAATCCGATAGTGGCCGCGAACAGATATACCCACAGATAATCCTGCCAACTGATGGTCAGCATGCGCTGCAGATCACCGTCGAAGATAAAGGCGGGGTTGGTAAGTTGTTCGGCCATCAGCCGACCTAGCGGAAACAGCGCCTGCTCCAGGCCTTCAAGAAACAACGCCAGGCCCAACAATACATACACAAACCCCAGCAATACCTGACGTAGATGCGGCACCTTGCGGCGCAACACAAAAAATTGGAACCCGAACAGGATGCCAGCGATCGGCAACAAATCGCGCAGGGTTGCCAGCAATACATCGATGAATCCCATGGGTGTAGTCATGCCAGCAGCATCCCGTAACCCATGACGAAAATCATGGGCATCAGTGAGGCAAGCGCAATCAGACCGAATCCATCGACCATCGGATTGCGGCCCTTGATCGACATAGCCAGACCGACGCCCAACGCGGTAACCAATGGCACGGTAATGGTCGATGTGGTCACACCGCCCGAGTCATAGGCGATGCCGATAATCGACTTGGGGGCAAAGGCCGTCATAACCACAATCCCGAAATAACCACCCATGATGAGATAGTGCAACGGCCAGCCTTTGAGGATACGCAACACGCCGATCACAATGGCAAACCCGACCGATACCGCTACCGTCAGACGCAGACCGAGAGCATAGTCCACTTGAGCGTCTATGCCTGACTGGATCATGCCGCCCTGTGCCGCGACGAGTGCTGCCTCGTTGGCGACGGCAATAAGTGCCGGCTCCGCCACCGTCGTGCCAAAACCCAGGGCGAAGGCAAACAGCAGCAACCAAGTCACGCTGCCCTTGCGTGCAAAGGCATAAGCCATACTCTCGCCGATCGGAAACAGGCCCAGTTCCAGACCGCGGATAAACAACGTTAGGCCCAACACCACGTATATGCTACCGGTGAGTATCTGGCCGAGATTGGGGATCGGTTGACGCAATACCACCAGTTGGAAAAAACCGATCACGATAAAGATAGGCGCAAGGTCGCGCACGCTGTCACGCAAGGTACGCCAGAAGGCCCACAATTGTTTGATCAACACATCACCCCGGCGCAGCATCCATCAGCACAGGAAAAGCCCGCTTATTGATATACATCAGCCCGATGCATTATCCCAAGCCTCACTATCGAATATTCTTCGATGGGGCGGCCCGGCACACACATCAGCTGTATTATCTAACAGACTATATTGCCATTGACCATGCCACGATGACCCAGATCAGGCAACCACAGGAACACTCCCCGGACTGGCACGCCATGGATGCTGCTGTCGTGCTTGCACAGCTGCAATCGGATCAACAGGGGCTCGACAGTGCCGTCGTCGCGGCACGGCGGGAAACCTATGGTCCCAATCAGTTGCCGGAGCCCAAGCGCCGTAGTGCGCTGACTCGGTTTTTGCTGCAGTTCCACAATGTGCTCATCTACATGTTGCTGGGCGCGGGCGTGATCACCCTATTACTACAGCATTGGGTCGACAGCGGCGTGATCTTTGGTGTGGTGATCATCAATGCAATCGTCGGCTTCCTGCAGGAAGGCAAGGCCGAACGCGCCATGGATGCCATCCGTAAAATGCTCTCACCCAACGCGCTGGTAATCCGCGACGGAAGCTTGCGCAGCATTCCGGCTACCGAACTGGTGCCGGGCGATCTGGTGCAGCTCGCCTCCGGCGACAAGGTGCCCGCTGATCTGCGCCTGTTGCGCTGCCGCGAACTGCGCATCGACGAAGCGGCGCTGAGTGGTGAGTCGGTCCCGGTCGACAAGGGTGTCGCAGCTGTCGCACCGCAAGCCGTCTTGGGTGATCGCAGCAGCATGGCCTTTTCCGGCACGCTGGTGACCTACGGCCAGGGACTCGGCATAGTCGTAGACACCGGCATGGCGACGGAGATCGGTCGCATCAGCAACCTGCTGGCGCAGGTGCCGGCGCTCACCACACCATTACTGAAACAGATCGCAGACTTCGGGCGCCTGCTGACACTCATTATCCTGGCGCTGGCCGGAATCAGCTTTGCGCTAGGCGTGCTACTGCACGACAACCCGCTGGATGACATGTTCCTGGCCGCGGTCGCAATCGCGGTGGCCGCCATTCCGGAAGGTCTTCCCGCCGTCATCACTATCACACTCGCCATCGGCGTACAACGCATGGCGCGGCGCAATGTGGTGATCCGCCGCCTTCCCGCCGTGGAAACTCTGGGCGCAGTGAGTGTCATTGCCAGCGATAAAACCGGCACATTGACGCGTAATGAAATGACCGTCACGGGTATTGCGCTCGCAGAGGGTTACTACAACGTCACAGGTGCTGGCTATGCGCCACATGGTGAGTTCCACCTCGATGATCAGCGCATCACGCTCGATAGCTGTGGCGATTTGTGTGAACTCGCGCGTGCCGGCCTGCTCTGCAATGATGCCGAGCTCGAAGAACACCATGACCACTGGCAGCCGCATGGCGACCCCATGGAAGCAGCACTACTGTGCCTGGCACGCAAGGCGGAGCTCGACCCGATACTGATCCGCTCCGAATTGCCACGCACCGATGCGATTCCCTTCGAATCGCAGCACCGCTTCATGGCCACGCTGCATCACGATCATGCCGGACACGCTTTCATATTCGTCAAGGGCGCGCCGGAACAGTTGCTGGAAATGTGCAGCCATCAACGTCTGAATGGCGAAGATCGGCCGCTGAACAACCGCTACTGGCATGCACAGATGCAACGCATGGGCGAACAGGGGCAACGCCTGCTGGCGGTCGCCTTCGGTGCGGCGCCGGATACTCAACGTAATATCAACTTTGCCGACGTGCAGGGCGGACTCACTCTGTTGGGGTTGTTTGGCCTGCTCGATCCACCACGCGAAGAGGCGATTCATGCGGT
Source organism: Thiohalobacterales bacterium (assembly GCA_041739295.1). Lineage (GTDB taxonomy): Bacteria > Pseudomonadota > Gammaproteobacteria > Thiohalobacterales > Thiohalobacteraceae > JAHJQQ01. The sequence continues at coordinate 15,941 of JBGSOE010000096.1, forward strand.
GGCGGCGTGCCATGCCTCCGGTATCGCCGTGAAGATGATAACCGGTGATCATGCCATCACGGCCACTGCAATTGGTGCACAGTTGGGTATAGGTGATGGACAGCGGGTTTGCACCGGCGCCGAACTTGAACATCTGGACGATACCCAGCTACGCCAGCTTGTTCATGACGTAGCGATCTTTGCCCGCACCAGTCCGGAACACAAACTTCGCTTGGTGCAGGCGTTGCAGGCTAATAATCAGATCACCGCCATGACTGGTGATGGCGTTAACGATGCACCAGCACTTAAACGCGCCGACGTCGGCGTCGCCATGGGCATCAAGGGCACCGAGGCCGCCAAGGAGGCCGCCGAGATGGTGCTGACTGACGACAACTTCGCCTCTATCGTGGCGGGTGTCGAGATCGGTCGCACTGTCTACGACAACATCAAAAAATCCATTCTGTTCATTCTGCCAACCAATGCGGCCGAGGCGATGGTGGTAGTCGCCGCCATGGCCATGGGTTATGTGTTACCGATCACGCCGGTGCAAATTCTCTGGGTGAATATGATCAGCGCGGTGACCCTGGCGCTGGCATTGGCCTTCGAACCCAGCGAACCCGATGTCATGCAGCGCCCGCCACGCGCACTGCACGAACCGCTACTGTCGCCGTTTCTGCTGTGGCGTGTCCTGCTGGTATCGATGCTGTTAGTAGCAGGCTGCTTCGGTCTGTTCCTGCATGCGCAGGCTGCGGGGGCCTCGTTAGAGGCGGCGCGCACGCTTACCGTAAACGTGCTCGTCGGCGGCGAGATCGTTTATCTGTTCAACACGCGTTTCCTGTACCGTTCGAGCTTCAATCTGGAAGGACTGTTTGGTAGCCGCGCCGCACTGATCGCCGTCGTCATAGTGTCGCTGTTTCAGTTTCTGTTCACGTATGCGCCGTTCATGCAGGCGCTGTTTGGTTCCGCCGCCCTGGATCCGCTCGACTGGATGCGTATCGGTTCGGTGTGTTTGGTAATCTATGCAGTGGTCGAGATTGAGAAGCTGATGCTGCGGAGATTTATCTACACAGAGGTTCCTCAAGATTAAATGATGGGTTAGCGTTGTTTGCGTGCCCCACCAGCCATCGCGCAGCAATACAACAAGCCTGTCGGTGCGCCAAAAGGCGCGACTGGAGGGTTACGGCACAAACAGCGTGCCTGACCCACCCTACATAAAATGCTCTCCATCGCTGCCGGCAGACTTCGCCCCCGCCGAACCCACGTGTACAATCCCGGCATGAGCCATGACCCCGAACAGCCCACACCGCATCGACTCGGTCGCGGCATGATCATCATGGCCTGGATACTCGCCCTGGGGCTGCTCACGCTGTTCTTCAACAACTGGTTGGAAGGCGAGCGCAATCCCAACCAAAAGGTATTGAGTCGCGTCAGTGGTGACGGTGCGCCCGAGGTGGTGTTGCAGCGTAACCGCTTCGGTCACTATGTGGCCAGCGGTCGCATTAACGGCAAAACAGTCGAATTCATGGTCGACACCGGCGCCAGTGATGTCTCGGTACCGGGCAGCCTCGCCGCACAGTTGGGTCTTAAGCGTGGCGCTCCGATGCGCTATCAGACCGCCAATGGCACCATCACCGGCTTCCTCACCCACATCGATAGGCTGGAACTGGGCAATCTTGTATTGCATGACGTCTCGGCAAGCATCAACCCGGCCTATGAAGACAGCGATATTCTGCTCGGCATGAGCGTACTCAAACGATTAGAATTCACCCAGCGTGGGGATACGCTGACCCTGCGACCGCTGGCGGTTACTCCATAACAATGAGTCCATGCGCTATAGTCTGCCTCACCGCTGGCGCAAAAAGAAAAATCCCTTCCCCCACTCGGGAGAAGGACAGGATGAGGGGTCTATATTCGTGCGTTTTGCAGATTATTATCCCCTCACCACAACCCTCTCCCCAACCCTCTCCCGGGGGAGAGGGGGATTTCCTCTCAATGAAATAATCACAACAACATCTGGACACCACCATGAATGAACTGCTGACTTGGCTGACCGAACAAAGCGGCACGCTCTCGGGCCTGCTGTGGGGCAACCCAATTACCCTGATCGTGCTTCTGGGTACTGGCCTGTACCTGACACTACGCATGGGCTTCGTTCAGCTGCGCGGCTTCCGTCACGCAACGCATCTGGTCAGCGGCAAATACACCGATCCACAGCATGTTGGTGAAGTATCACACTTCCAGGCGCTCTCCACCGCACTCTCGGCGACCGTCGGCACTGGCAACATCGCCGGTGTCGCCGCGGCGATCTCGCTGGGTGGTCCCGGCGCACTGTTCTGGATGTGGGTCACCGCCTTCCTGGGCATGGCGACCAAATTCGCCGAATGCACACTGTCACTCAAATTCCGCGAGGTCAGCCCGAATGGCGAAATCTCCGGCGGTCCGATGTACACCTTGCTGCACGGCCTGAAAATGAAACGTACCGCGGTGCTGTTCGCCAGCTTCGCGCTGATTGCCTCGTTCGGCATCGGTAACATGGTGCAGGCCAATTCCGTGGTGGATGGCATTAGCTACATCTATCCTGAAGCCCGCGACTACGCTTGGCTGTTCGGTGTGATCATGGCCACCCTGGTCGGGTTGGTGATCATCGGCGGCGTCAAACGCATTGCTCGCGTGGCCGCGATACTGGTGCCGTTCATGGCCATCTTCTATGTCGCCGGTTCGCTGCTGGTGCTATTCAATCATGCCGCCGATATCCCAGGCGCCTTGTCTACCATCTTCAACAGCGCGCTCAATGTCTCCGCCGTGGGCGCTGCCGCGGTCGGTGAGGCGATCCGCTGGGGCGTAGCGCGCGGCCTGTTCTCGAATGAAGCCGGACTGGGTTCATCCCCGATGGCGCACGCCGCCGCGCGCACCAATGAACCGGTGCGCGAAGGTCTGGTTGCGATGCTGGAACCCTTCATTGATACCCTGGTGATCTGCAGCATGACCGGTCTGGTGATCATCGTCACCGGCAGTTATATCGACCGGCCAGATAATCTGGTCGGCGCCGCGCTGACCGCACATGCCTTTTCGGAAACGCTGGGCGCCGCGGGTGCCTGGGTGGTCGGTGGCGGACTGACTCTGTTCGCCTTCTCGACCATCATCTCCTGGTCTTACTATGGTGACCGCTCGGCACGTTTCCTGTTTGGCGAGGCCGCCGTGATGCCCTATCGCGTGGTGTATTCACTGCTGGTGGTATTTGGCGCGGCAGTGCCGTTGCAACTGGTGTGGAATTTCGCCGACGTCGCGAATATCCTGATGGCCATCCCGAACCTGATCGCACTTCTACTGCTCGCCGGACTGGTCAAGAAACTCAAGACAGATTATTTTTCACGTAAACACATACCGACACGCTGAGCCTGTACCCTTATACACACCAAAGCACGCAAAGATCACAAAGAATTTAATAATATAACCTTTGCGCACTTTGCGAGCTATGGTGTGAAATCTGAATTATCACCCACGGAGGCAACACATGACCGAACAGACCACTGCGAGCGGGTTGCGCTATGAAGATCTGACTGTCGGCAACGGCACCGAAGCCAAGGGCCGCGGCCAGACTGTGTCAGTGCATTACACCGGCTGGCTGGAAGACGGCACCAAGTTTGATTCCAGTCTTGATCGCAACGACCCGTTCAGCTTTCCGCTGGATTGCAGCTACGTCATTAAAGGTTGGGATGAAGGCGTCAAGGGCATGAAGGTCGGCGGCAAACGCAAGCTCATTATCCCATCCGATCTCGGCTACGGCGAACGTGGTGCCGGTGGCGTGATCCCGGCTAACGCAACACTTATCTTCGAAGTCGAGCTGCTGGAGATTTCTGAGTAATGCTGCTTGAGGCCATGGGACTGCATATTCAGTCCACTGTGCGACGGGTACTGATCGAGGATGTCGGCAGTGGTGATGTGACTGCTGCGCTGATTCCTGAGGATGCCCGCGCCACAGCACGGGTCATCAGCCGTGAAGCCGCCGTGCTGTGCGGTTGCGCTTGGTTCGATGCTGTGTTCGCGGAACTCGACGAGCGCATACATGTAACCTGGAATGTTCAGGATGGCGCGCGGGTACAACCGGATCAGGTGCTGTGCACGCTGTTCGGTCCAGCGCGTGCGCTGCTCACAGGCGAACGCGCTGCGCTCAATCTTCTGCAAACGCTGTCCGGAACCGCCACCCGCGCCGCGCAGTATGCCGACGCGGTTCAAGGATTACCGGTACGCGTGCTCGACACCCGCAAGACCTTGCCCGGCCTGCGCATGGAACAGAAGTACGCGGTGCGCACCGGTGGCTGCCACAATCATCGCCACGGTCTCTACGATGGCATTCTCATCAAGGAAAATCACATCGCCGCGGCCGGCTCGATCACGGCAGCAATCAGCACAGCACGCGCGCTCAACACCCATCTGCCAGTGGAAGTTGAAGTCGAAAACCTGG
>JBGSOE010000145.1:0-9694 GCA_041739295.1 Thiohalobacterales bacterium
CAGCCCGATGCCTTGCCGCTGGATGTTGCCCGCAATCAACTCGAAAAGCAGTTCGATGCCACCCACGGCGGCTTCGGCCGCGCCCCCAAATTTCCACACCCGACCAGCCTGGAGCGCCTGCTGCGGCATTGGTCCGGCTCACGTGCCACCGATCTAACCGACGCACGCGCACTTGAGATGGCAACCTTCACACTGGAACGCATGGCACTCGGTGGTGTTTACGACCAACTCGGCGGCGGCTTCTGCCGGTATTCAGTTGATGATTACTGGATGATCCCGCACTTCGAGAAGATGCTCTACGACAACGGCCCGTTGTTGGCACTGTATGCGCAGGCATATGCCGCCACCGGCAACCCGCTGTTCGCACGGACCGCGCACGAGACGGCACAGTGGGTAATGCGCGAAATGCAATCGCCCGAAGGTGGTTACTACTCAACGCTGGACGCCGACTCCGAAGGTGAGGAAGGCAAGTTCTATGTCTGGACACGCGATCAGGTGCGCGGTCTCTTAGGTGCTGATTACGATCTGTTCGCACGCCGTTTCGGCTTGGATCGTGAACCGAATTTTGAAGGGCATTATCACCTGCATGTCTTCACCAGCCTGACCGATTTGGCGAAAGAATTCAGCCTGACTGAAAAAATTATCAGCGAAAAACTCGACCATGCGCGCATCATACTCAAGACCGTACGCGACCAACGCATCTGGCCGGGCCGCGACGAAAAGATCCTCACCAGCTGGAATGGTTTGATGATCCGCGGCATGGCCCTCGCCGCACGGCATCTGGATGCGCCGGAATATGCCACCTCCGCCGAGCGCGCCTTGGATTTCATTCGCACAACGCTGTGGCGCGATGGCCGCCTGGTCGCCACTTACAAGGACGGCAAGGCGCATCTGAATGCCTATCTCGATGACTATGTTTATCTGATCGACGGCATCCTGGAACTGTTGCAGGTGCGCTGGCGTGACGGTGACTTGGCTTTCGCACTTGAACTGGCGGAGGTCGTGTTGACGCATTTCCAGGATCCGGCCGGTGGCTTCTTCTTCACCTCCGACGACCACGAAACCCTGATACAACGCCCCAAACCGGTGTCGGACGACGCCACGCCGTCGGGCAATGGTGTTGCAGCAACCGTCTTTGGGCGCCTCGGACATCTACTCGGCGATACGCGCTATCTCGATGCCAGCGAACGCAGCCTGCGCGCACTGTGGTCGGTCATCGAGCAGAACGCATACGCCTGCACCAGCCTGCTGTTGGCCGTAGAGGAATATCTTTTCCCCGGCCAGACCATCATTGTGCGCGGCCAAGGCGCAGACCTGAATGTCTGGCGCGATCTATGCGCTCGCCCCTACGCACCACGACGGCTTTCCCTGGCCATACCGAATGCTGCGCAAGGCCTGCCCGGTCTGCTCGCTGAACGGAGAGCGCTCCACGACACCACCGCGTATGTCTGCACTGGCACACATTGCAGCCCACCCGTCACGGAATTGACTGAGTTCAAATCACAGCTGAACGGTTAAAGGCAACGCCGTCACACATCCGACACGGTTGCTTTCAACCTAATAAAATCATTTCAGCCACAGAAGCACACGGAAAAACACCGAAAAACACCGAAAAACACGGGCAAGATCATAAGCTTCACGCCGGAACCGCCATCACCCGCAAGGTGGTGAATGGTCGCTCCAGGAATGCACTGTGTTTCCGTGTCTTCCGTGTGCTTCCGTGGCAAACGCGGTTTATAGGTTCAATACCCCTGTAAAAATTTGAGATGTATCCGTGTAGGATGTGCCCTGGCATCCGCAAGCCAGCCGTTTCACGACGGCCATCATGCATCTAAATGAACTGATCAAGGAGAAAAAACATGGGGATGATGAGTGAGTTCAAAGAGTTTGCCATGAAGGGCAACGTGGTCGATATGGCCGTCGGTATCATCATCGGCGCAGCCTTCGGCAAGATCGTATCGTCATTCGTCGGTGACGTGATCATGCCGCCACTGGGCGTGATCATCGGCGGCGTGGATTTCACAAGTCTGGCCTTCACCTTGAAAGAAGCCGTAGGCGACGCCGCCGCGGTGACCATCAACTACGGCAAGTTCATCCAGACCGTATTTGATTTCACTATCGTCGCCTTCGCCATCTTCATGGCCATCAAGGCAATGAACAGTCTGAAGAAGAAAGAAGAAGCGGCCCCTGCTGCACCGCCGGCACCGACCAAGGAAGAAGAGTTGCTGACCGAGATTCGCGATCTGCTGAAACAGAAATCCTGATCCGTGGATAACGGAAAACCTGGATCGGTCTCGCACAGTTAAGTGCGGTGCTGGTTCAGGTTTTTTATTTGGCTAATCACTGCTGTCCCATTAACTTTTTGTTGTTATACCGTAAGTTGGTGCAGTGATTGAGAAACAACGTGTTAGCGGGCAGTGGAAACATGAAAATCGATAACAACTTCCCGTCATTCCGGCGCAGGCCGGAATCCAGAGGTTTTAACGACTTACTGGATACCGGATCAAGTCCGGTATGACGAGGTGGAGTTAATGGGACAGCAGTGTTGGCTAATATATCCGCGCCCAGTGGCAAACTCACCAATCGATGATGAGAGACATGCCAATTACCGTTGCCGCAAAAAAGGTATCCCTTCTCCCCCTCGGGAGAAGTCCAGGATGAGGGAGTCAATATTCATGTGTTTTTATTGATTATGCCCCTCACCCCAACCCTCTCTCAGAAGGGAGAGGGAGTTTGTGGGACAGCAGTGGATCTAACCCTATGCCCCGCTACTTCACAATCCGATAACAGGGCGTGTATTTCTTCCCCGGGAGTTTCATGCGCTGCTGCGCGACGAAAGATTCGAGCAGTGCATCCAGGGGACCGAGGATCTCGGCATCACCACGGATCTCGAAATGGCCATGCTCTTCGATGGCACGAATGCCTTCGTCTTTCACATTGCCGGCGACGATGCCCGAGAAGGCGCGGCGCATATTGGCCGCCAGCAGATGCCGATCCTGATTCTTATGCAGCGCCAGATTCGCCATGTTTTCATGGTTGGGGATAAAGGGCTGCTGGAAGGCCCGCTCGATCTTTAACATCCAGTTGAAATAATAAGCATCACCCGCCTCCTTGCGGAACGCCTTGACACGTTCGATACCGGACAGCATTTCGCGCGCCACCCGTTCCGGATCATTGATGATGACCTGATAGCGCTGCTGCGCTTCGATGCCCAGGCTATCGCCGATGAACTGATGGATACCTTTGAAATAGTCTTCAGTGTGCTTCGGCCCGGTGAGTATCATCGGGAACGGGATATCCTTGTTATCCGGGTGCAACAGAATACCCAACAGATAGAGGATCTCTTCGGCCGTGCCGACACCGCCGGGGAAAACCACGATGCCATGGCCGGTACGCACGAATGCCTCCAGGCGCTTTTCGATATCCGGCATGATGACCAGATCGTTGACGATCGGGTTGGGTGATTCGGCCGCGATAATGCCGGGCTCGGATATGCCCAGATACTGTCCGTTGTTGATGCGTTGTTTGGCGTGTCCAATAGTGGCGCCCTTCATCGGTCCCTTCATCGCGCCCGGGCCGCAACCGGTACAGATATCCATGCCGCGCAAACCGATCTGATATCCCACTTCCTTGGTGTAATCGTATTCCTCGCGCTTGATGGAATGCCCGCCCCAGCACACAACCAGATGTGGATTGGTCAAGGGCCGGAGAATATTGGCATTGCGCAGAATATGAAAAACCCCGTTGGTTACCCCCCCCGATGACTCCAGGTCAAATTTTGGATTACCGCTTATTTCATCGTTGACGTAGATAACATCCCGCAGTACCGCGAAGAGATGCTCATTGATACCGCGGATCATCTTGCCATCGACAAAGGCATTTCCCGGCGCACCCTTCACTTCCAGCTTGATACCGCGCTCCACCTGCTGGACGCGAATATCAAATGACTGATAACGCTCCAGCAGCTCCTTGCCATCGTCCAGACTGCTGCCGCAGTTCAAGACCGCCAATGAGCAATTGCGAAAAACGTTATAGAGGCCGCCCTTGCTGGTATCGAGTAGTTTGCCGACTTCCAATTTGGACAGCACATCAAGACGGCCTATGGGTGTAATAAGGGCGTCGATCACTTTATCGTTCATAGGCGTATCAGGGTATCCGGTTTGTTAGAGGTTGCGATCAAAAGAGGCATATTTAAGCATCGAAATATTGAAGCCAGTTTCCCGGGGCAGGTCCATGGAGAAGCTCGTCGTTCGACTAATGGCCAAACAGCGGCAGTATCTCACTGACCTTGCTCATTAACTACTTCCCTCTGCTTTGCCGCTGCCGCATCCAGTGTCTGCTGCACACCCTTTGCCTTCTCCAGCGCCTTGACCTGGTCGCTGAATACATTATCGTCCGGCAAACTGCCCTGCTGCTGTGTAGCCGTTGTCGATTCGTCATCCTGCTTCGAACAACCCCCGAGCAGGGCAACCAACATCAATGCTGATAACCAATATGACTTCTTCATCGTGCGCGCACTCCGTGTCGATTATTAATCCGGCATTCGCCGGAAGAACGGCGGCATTAAGTCACTGGAAACCCGCCTGGAGAGGATTATTACACACCGCACCGATGTCTAGCCCCCATATCTCACCGCAAATCTACTGCGGCCGCCGATTAGCCTGCATCTGCAGTGCGTACTCGCTCCAGCCGGCTTGACGTAGTGTCGGGGCTACGCTGGCGCCATCTTGCACTGAGTGCGCCCTGCATCTACAGCCTCCTCGACGCCCTCGCGACGATCCGCGGTGAGAAATGCGGGCTAGCAGGAAAGTGTTTCACGAGCATTGAACCTAAAAAAATCATTTCAGCCACGGAAACACACGGAAGACACTGAAACACAGTGCCTTCCTGGAGCGACTATTCACCACCTTACGGGTGATGGCGGTGCCGGCGTGAAGCTTATGAGCTTGTCCGTGTTTTTCCGTGTGATTCCGTGGCAAATGCGGTTTATAGGTTGAATGATATTAGCCACGAAACCCACGAAAGGATCTTTGTGATTAATCCGTCCTTCCGGTGTATGCCAGAAGAACGACTGAGGAACTGATCAGGGTTTGTTTTAGTGGGTTTCGTGGATTTCATGGCCAATGCGGTTTATGGGATTAATCAGAGGTTTCCTAGGTTTCGCTGCGCTTAGCCCAGGCCAGATACTGAGGCCACAATTTTAGCGGAACATCAGCTAAGGCAACTGCGTAGAGCCCAGGTTGAATCCAGCGCCCGCAGGGCCGTTAGCGCCTGCGCCTCCAACTGACGGATACGTTCGCGCGTTACCCCCTGCTGCTGGGCGATCTGCTCCAGCGTGCAATCGTCGCGAATACCGATGCCAAAACGCATCTGAAGGATTCTGGCATGGCGCTCGGGCAGCTGGGTCAGCAACTCCGCCACAACACGCCGTATATCGTCTTTCAGCGCGCTGGCCTCCGGGTTTTTCTCGTCTGAGACGACCAGGATGTCCATGCGACTCTGGCCATCAGTCGCCGCAAGGGGTGCGTCCAGCGCTAACGGTGGTAGCAGCGTCGTCAGCGCCCGATGCACTACGTCTACGCTGATGCCTAATCGGTGCGCGGCTTGAGCATGCATGGCATGCTTCTCCGATTCCTGCATCAAGCTATCCAGCGTCCGCGCCACCTGTTTTGCCTCCCAATACTGTGCAACTGACGGACGCACATCGCGCCCTTGGCGCGCAATGGCATAGACCATCGCGCGACGTATCCACCACAGCGCATAGGTCGACATGCGAGTGCCATGTTCAGGATCGAACCGTTCGATGGCACGCAATAAACCCAGATTGCCTTCTTGCACCAGATCCATAAACGGCAGCGGCCCGTAGCGATACTGCCGCGCCAACATCGCCACCAGTCGCTGGTTGGCCTGGACCAGGTGATTGGTCAGATCACCAATTGCCTTTACCACGCGCCGTGCAGTGAGGATAAAATTCGCACTCTGCATCAGCCCATGTGACTCGACAGCCGCGATCAAATCCTGCATGAATTCGCTACGCAAGCGTAAGGGTTGCAAAACAGCGGAACAAACTTTCGGATCATGCCCTGTCGATGCTGACAGGAGACCATGCAGTTGTCGCATGCCGTCATCCAACAGCAACCCAGCACCCTCCAATGTCTGCCCAGATCCTTCAGCAGAAACTATGCCGCGTGCAACGAGTCTCCCGGCTCGACCTGTTGGTGCTGTACACAGATAACATTCCAGTAACACCGCAGTAACAGCGGCATCATTTGCAATGGCGTTATTGAAATGTTGTTGCTCGAGATCAAGTGCGCGCGCCCAGGCAAATTGCAGTTCCGAATCAGGAATCGGCTGGGCGTTGATCGTGGCGAGATAAAGCTCCGTCGGGTCGTTGGATGTCATGGGCAATCCTGCCTTTTTAGTCATTATCACAGGCAACTCCTGTTGCCTGTGTAGCGACTGTACAGTTCAAAGAGCGTAACCTGCACGCCGATTTATACAATTCGATGATTTTGCAGCGACCGAGGTGGCGAATCCGCAATAACGACTCCAACTCAACTGCCTGCGGCCCCAAGACGCCAAATACCCATGCGCACAGATCCGGAATAGCGCCGAACATATGCTGTGCCAGCGCTTGGGTGGACGCCATCGTCGTTTGCCAATCCGAACATAACCAGACATCGGCCATACTTTCTGCAAGCACAATGCAACCAGTTGCTTCATCGATATCAGACAAGCATGCATGCCCTCCATGACCCGCGGCCACTAGGCCGCAGATCACTCTGGATACATTGCGCGCTTCCAGCCAACCTGCTGATGCCTCGACACCGGGAGACAGTGCCGCATCGGCGTTTCGGTCAATCAGCACAGCGATGTTGCGTAACACGGCGGCCGTTTTAATACAGGCCCAATCGGTACGGCGCAGGCGTCGCGCGATGGCACCGGCATAAGCCGATCTGAGCGCTGCATGCTGCCAGTACCTTATGTAATCGATGTCGCTTACCGAGCGCCGCCGTACCAGCAAACGGAAACTAAGGCAGACACACAACGCCCTCGGCACGCCCAATCGTTCAATCGCCGCGCGTACTGATGTGCAGCGTTCAGCCACAGCACAGTTCTTGCCCGAGGCTTGCAACAAGGCAACCACGGTGGCCGGATCTCCCTCCACTGCCTGCTCCACATCAGCGACGCTGACCGATGATCTTCTGGCCAACTCCAACAGACGTAGCGCGGCGATCGAGGCGCTGGGTAATCGTTCCAGGTCAGCTGGCATGCAAACCGTTTCGCATTCGTCCTTGAATAACATTTCTCCCTCTCCCCACTTTTTTACCGGCGTCGGCCATGGTCCGGTGCAAATGGGCTGTGCTATGGTGACGCGCAATGGATCACCCGCCCATGCAGATCGGGGACTCACCCCAGCTGCGAACGGGCAACCCGCAATAGCGGATCTGGCACGGACTCCCCAAACCGACAGCAACCCCCACGTGGCCTCAACCACGTCCCGTGGTGGCTATGCTATGCTCGATAACTTGTTGTTTTCGCGCATGATTATGAACACATAACATGTATGTTAATACATATTATGTGTATCTCTAACATACAATAATGATGGCGTCAAGAATGGCGGAGCAGAAACGCAGCGATCAGCTGCGCCAAGTACTGGATCGGTTGAAAGCCCTGGAAGACGTCCGTAACGATGTCGACCTCGCTGGGCCACTCGCCACCAATAAACGCAATGTCTCGGCCTGGAAAGAGCGCGGCAGTCTACCCTGGGAGCGCTTACACGCTTATTGCCAGCGTCGTCAGATCTCTCTGGAGTGGTTGATCAATGGCCGCGGCGCGCGCGAGGCGACACAGCTGGTCGCTGAGCCGGGCGCTGTTTACCGATTGGATACCGATCAGGATGTCCTGTACCGCATCGCGGCTGACGTCTATCGTGCCCTGCAGCAATCGCAAACCGCTATCAGTCCGGATAAATTCGCACAGGTTCTGCGCATGTTGCACCGCGACATGTTGCACAGTCGCAGTGAGCAGGTCGCCTACGAGAAGATTCTTGAAATGGTGAAATTGGTGGGCTGATGGCCCACAGAATTTGTGGGCCCACAAGACTTAGTGGCGAGTCATCTTGTCCATATAGGCGACCATCAGTGCCGAGACGACGAAAGTCAAATGGATGATGACATACCACATGAGCTTGTTGTCGGGGATCTGTTCGGCGTTCACAAAAATGCGCAATAAGTGGATGGATGAAATAGCGACGATGGACGCGGCAACCTTCAACTTCAGGGAACCCGCATCGAGCTTGCCCAACCAGCTGAGTTTCTCAACGCCTTCTTTGATGTTCATCTCGGAGACAAAGTTCTCGTAACCGGAGAACATCACCATCACCAGCAGACTGCCGACCAACGACAAGTCGACCAGGGCCAGTATCTTCAGCACCAGATCTGACTCGCTCATCTCCAATATCAAGGGCAGCAGATGCGCCAGTTCCTGGAAGAATTTGATGCTGAGCGCCAGCAACGCCAAACTCAAGCCGAGGAAAACCGGGGCCAACAGCCAGCGACTGGCGTACAACGTACCTTCTACAAAACGTTCCAACATTGTGATGCTAAGCCTGTAGTCATCGACCGAATGGCGGTAGTTTACCCCTGTCCGGTCTCAGTTAAATATCGTATCTATCAGCGCGCCCTTACCACTCTAAGTCGTGATCGAAATTCTCACGGTACAGATCTTCGAATTCAGCACGGCTGAAGCGGTGATTCTGAGTGCCGTGATGTGCGATCTTGATGGCACCCATCAGCGCGGCCATGCGGCCAGTGACTTCCCAATCCAGTCCATTCATCAGTCCATACAACAGACCTCCGCGATAGGCGTCGCCACAGCCGGTCGGATCAATCACTTCGCGCGCTTTAGCCGCAGGGATATCGATGCGCTTGTTGGTCAGGTATATCTCTGAACCTTTGGCGCCGCGGGTAATGATCAACGCTTCGACTTGTTCAGCAATCTCGTGCGGCGACAGCCCGGTACGATCGCAAATAAGCTGTGATTCATAGTCATTCACACAGACATAAGTCGCCTTGGCGATAAAATCCCGCAACTCTTCGCCACCGAACAACGGCAAGCCCTGACCGGGATCGAAGATGAACGGGATACCGGCTGCAGCGAATTCGTTCGCATGCTCGATCATGCCCGTGCGCCCGTCTGGCGAGACTATTCCCAGGGAAACGCCTCTGGCCTCGGCGACCTTATTGCTGTGTGATTGGTCCATCGCGCCCGGATGGAAGGCAATAATCTGGTTATCATCCAGATCAGTGGTAATAAAGGCCTGCGCGGTATAGGTACCATGGACAACCTTCACATGCTTGCGTGAGATCCCCTGCTTATCCATCCACTCGGCATAGGGTCCGAAATCGGTTCCGACCGTACCCATCGGCAGCGGATCACCCCCAAGCAATTTCAAGTTGTAGGCGATATTGGCTGCACAGCCACCGAACTCACGGCGCATCTCCGGTACATGAAACGCCACATTCAGGATGTGAACCTTGTCCGGCAGGATGTGATTCTTGAACCGATCGTGGAACACCATAATGGTGTCATACGCAAAGGAACCACAGATTAGTGCTGACATGTAACACGTTCTCCCATACTCGCTAAACCGTCGTTCCGGCGCAGGCCGGAACCCACGATTATAAGG
>JBGSOE010000159.1:0-12634 GCA_041739295.1 Thiohalobacterales bacterium
GGTTTCTTCCCGGACACAGTCGAAGATATGCGTGGTTAAGATGGGCTATTGCGCCCAGAATCTGCCCCTGATACTTCATCCACCCACTGTTAATGATCTCCTGAAGAGCTGTAGTTCTTTCCTTTTCTAGGACATCGCTCCAGCTGCGAAGGCCGAGGGTGGGCTGAATCAACTCGTCAACCGACGGCGCACCCTCGCCGTACAGTGAAAATTCTGGGATTTCTGAATCTCCGTTGCTCATAGCATCTCGACGCTTGCAGTGGCTACGAAAGCCACATAACGGTTGAGCTAACTTGGCGGCGCGTTTTCTGCGCCGGTCAAGTTGAGTGATTTGTTATAAGTCATCATGCTTACGTCAATATTTATACTGAGCACAATCTAACTCTTCAATAACTTCAACTATAAATGGTTTCTCTTGCTCTGCATTAAATCGAACGTGATAACATTTATTTCTGCTTAGGTATTCGTCACAATATATAAAATCTAATTCTTTGAATGATTCGTCATCAGGGTCAATGATTTCATAACGAAATTCGTTTGTTTTTGCTCTTTTCACATGCTCTCTTGAGACTATTCTTATTTTCGTTTCTTGTCCGAATATTGGGACACAACCTCTTTTAGTTTTTCGATCTGACCACTTTCTTGTTGTTTCGCTATGAGAAAGTGGCTTGTTAAATGGCATAGACGCTGATTGTTTGGCCAAATCATCAGCTGCTTTATTATGCTTATTGCTTTTATGAGCCTTAACCCATTCTAAATCAACATTAATAGGACATTTATTGACTATTTTTCTCAGTCTTTTCCATAGCTCAATGTTTTCAACAGGCATGTTGTTTGCCCCGAGCCACCTTTTATTTGGCCATACTTTCATAGCTCTAACGTAATTATCAACTACGTACCTAGAATCAGAAAATATTAGGATTCGTTTAAATCGTTTCAAATCACTAAACATTCTATTCGCTTCATGGAGTGCAACTGTACATGCTTCAATTTCCATTTCATCAATGGTTGCTTTTTGCCATCCAGTAGGCGAGTAATCTTCAGTTTCTTCATCTCCAGCCTCATTTACCCATACAAGGCGAACACCAACACCAGCAGCTCTTTGCTTATTTGGATAAGAGGAGCCATCAGTGAAAATATTTAAAGCATCCTCATCTATAATTCCCTGGCCTAATCTCAAGTAAATGTTCTCTCTGCTTTATATGACCTATTGTGACTTATAACGTCTCAGTTGAGCCGCCGCACGCAGCCCAAATAAAAAGACCCCTTGGAATCCGGGGGCGGTAACCACCCAGGGTTGATGCGGTCGGCTTGAACGTCTTGTTGCACGTTACCACTTACGCCGGCGATCCTGTGTGTATTCTTTATATAGGAAATTCTACGTCGGGTACTCCGATAATGTAACAGCACCCTGCCGCAGTCAGGGCAGCGGCGCACGGGTTTATCCGGGAGTGTCGCCACTTCACCCGGCACCTCATGCAATTGATCGCGAATGTGATCACGCTTGAGCTTGGCTCCCGGTACATACAACCCGTAATAACGCACGTCATGCTGTCCCTTGACCGGCACATGCCACAATACCCGCGCGATAAACTGGTCTGTCTTCAAGGTCATCCGGTGGTTTTTACCGTCCTGATGATCACGGTAGCGAAAGCAGACTTCGCGCTCATCCGCCGCAGCCAGTCGATGATCCTTGATCGGACCGCCATGCAGATACCGCGATAAGTAGTGGACGACACCACTGCCATGCGCATAAGGCCCCTGTATCCGCACATTCTACGCCTTACGCGCCACCTGCCGCAGCGTCTTCCGCCAGTCATGCTCGCGCCAATGCGCAGGCAACGCAATCTCACCGCGCGCATAGGCATCGTTCAGCCAACTGATCCACTTACCCCGAAACAGCGCCTTCACGACACCGACGGGCAACAAAAACCCGTTGCGTACGGTGCGCCATTGGTCGCCACTGAGGCCGCCACCCGTGACCAGCACATGCACATGCGGGTGAAACGACAGCGTGCGACCCCAGGTGTGCAGCGCGGCCAGCAAGCCCACCTCTGCGCCCAGGTAGCGCGCGTCGCGCAGCAACGTGCGTAAGGTCTCGGCCGAGGCCTTGAACAAATGGTCCGCACTCCAGCGTCGATTACACTGCCACAGTGCGTTCAACTCATGCGGCAGTGTGAATACAACGTGATAATGATCGCAGGGCAATAAGCGCGCTTGCGTCTTCGCCAACCAGGTCTGCGTGTACGCGCGCTGGCAGCGCGGGCAACTCCGGTGTCGGCAGGCATGCGCCTGTTGCACAAGGCGACCATCTTCAGTACAAATCCATTCTTCGAAGCCTAGCGCATCGCTGCAGCAGTTCATGATCGCTTCAGCGCCTTGGGCTTGATCTATACTCACACCATGCCGTGCGCGATAGGTTGGGTAACTCTGACGAAAGATGTTTTGCAGTGTCGCGTCCATGCGATCACCTCCTCTCTATAACAACACGCTGAGTTTACTGTAACCCTGAACGCGTTCTCTTCCTTCTATTTGTGCAACAGCTAGTTATACGGAGACTATGTTTTCTGAGATAGACGGAGACTGTCTATCACAGAAAACGCTATTTGTTGTATTTGTGGGGTTAACTGATTTTTGTCGGCGCCGTCGTCGCTCGACTGTGTCTGACAGAACTGTCGCTTTTTATTCTGAGTTTTTGGTATAAGAATTTCTCTATCCTTGAAAATAACAGCCTGCGGTCGTTGCTGAAGCCATGCTAGCGCAATCCGGTTTGGGCGTACAGACACCGCCGCAAGCTGGGTTGTCCGGTCGCAATCTCAGTGACTATCAAATTGCAAAAGGCAGACTGATGGTAGGGTGCTGCGCGGCTAAACGACAGTTCTATGGCGTGACTTGCAAACGACCGCTCTTGACGTATTCCAGCCGCCCAGTTCACTCAATTTGAGATGGATGCCTAGGACGGCTTATCGCCGGTTCCTGTTCTTCGGTTGCTTGTTCCCCAAGTACCGTGAACGGCGAAAAGTAGACTTCAGCATTTACGAATTAATCGAGTTTCATAACGCCCGCAATCGGCGGATAGTGTTGAAAAACTCGATCTAGAAGCGTTGTCTATCCGCCGCAATCGGCGATGACGGAAGGGTCTAGCCTTTATTCATTCACCATCATCGTTCTGATGATGGGTTTTGTTGGGTTAATCGGTTGGTTTGCCTCATGCAGGCGCAGGTATCCCGTGATTTGGTGGCGGGATGCTGCAAAGCCTTGCCAGTTTTCTGAGATTTTGCGCAGTAGCGACCAATAAAAACTCATCCTTGGCACCACTTAATCCTCTCAGCCGCAATCGATCTAATTTCAGATGACGCTTCATGTGGGCAAAGGCCATCTCAACGGTCTTCCGCTGGTAGAACGTTTTGCGAGTGTAGATTTCACTGCGCGTAATGGCTCGTGCGACGTCACGCGCCTTTTCATTAACATTTCGGGCGATCTTTCGGTTGGGTGTGTTGGGGCAACATTTGGACTTGTCAGGACAGGCAGCGCATTCCGGATTTCTGGAACGATATAGCATCGTCTTGACCGGGGTAACATAGCCCGTTGCTCGTAGCGCTTTACCCTGGGGGCAGTAATATGCGTTGTCTGTTTCACTCCAGGTAAAATCGGAACGACTATAGGTACCGTCATTCCGCTGCGATTTTTCCCAGACCGGGATGTGCGGCTCAATCTGCTTTTCCTCAACCACGTAACCAAGATTCTCGGCCGCTCCGTAGGCAGTATCCGCGAGTAAGCGCGTCGGCAGAATGTTGTAGTTGGCCTCAACCCGGTCGATCATCGTGCGTGTTGTCGCCACCTCCAGCGCATGGGTACTGGGTGAGGCTTCCACATCCATAATGACACCGTGCTCAATATCGACCAGGTAGTTGGTGGAGTAGTAAAACTCCGCAAGCCCTTTGGCGCTCGACCATTGCGCCATCGGATCTGTCAGCGAGACCTTCACCTGTGGACGGCGTAATGCGGGATCGGCATCCAGTATTGCCAGATACTCGGTCACAGCACGACTGGTCACCTTGGCGGGTGCCCAGTTCACCGGGCTGTCTTCAGTGCGCTTCCGGGCGACATCAGCTCGTACATAACTGGCATCAATCGCAAAGCTCTCACCCTTTGCGAGCCCTTGCTCCATGCAGCGCTGCACCACGGTCTCAAAGACCCGACGGAACAGGTCGCTGTCGCGATAACGGCCATGGCGGTTCTTGGAGAAGGTGGAATGATCCGGGACATCATTCTCTAGACCGAGACGACAAAACCAGCGGTAGGCCAGGTTGAAATTAACCTCATCACACAACTGACGTTCTGAACGAATGCCGTGGCAATATCCGACGAGCAGCATCCGAATCATCAGTTCCGGATCAATAGAAGGCCGACCGAAAGCGCTGTAAAAAGGCTGGAGATGCTGGCGGATCTGGTCGAAGTCGAGGAACTGGTCGATGCGGCGCAGTAAATGATCTTCAGGGATGTGGCGTTCAAGACAGAAATCGTAGAACAAGCTGTTCTGTGCGGCAGGTAATTGCCCCATCATGGGCACAACTCCTTATCAGTGATGACACGCCGCCATTATCTCATGGCCATCCGAAGCAATCAGGAGTTTTTCAACACTATCGGCGAGAAGCGGACGAAGCCGAGAGTGATTTGCCTGCTACTTTCGCGAGGCAGCAATCGGCCAAAAGCGGTCATTTGTAAGGGTGCGGAAGTTCACTGGCGCTAATCTATAACTGGGCATCAGTTCCAACGAGAAACATCGCTCTTCTGCCGGCAAGCGCAATATCACCTGCTAGATTCTCACTCACTCCGAGGAAGCGAGCGAGTGTAAACAGTAAGACCGCCCAGCACTGTAGAGCGGCCCTCTCGAGGTCCTTGCCGGCGAGTGCTTGCTCCCTGTTCTTAGCGCTAAAGTGTGTCAAGTAGTTTCGTGTGGCCTCGAGGCGAGGGAGCAAGTTGTCCAGATACTGCTCCACATTTGGCGGATTATCGATCACGGGCATGAGTTCCCGTCCAGGCACGCGGTCGAAGAGGGCCCGGAGTCGCGAGCGGAAGGTGAGTGAGTTCACTCCTCGGATTCGACCAAGAAGTGCGCCACGTTCCGTCGTTAGGCAGGCAAGCTCTTCCGGTTGCGCATTCTCCCAAGCCTCAGGGAAGACGCTTTCTAGCCAATCGCAGAAATTTCGCCATGTTCCGCGTGTAACGTAGCGTCCCTGCTCCTCACTCACAACGCCATGGAGATGTTCCATCGTTTGAACGATCCTAGTGAATACTGCCTCTGGCGTGAGGCCATCGACTGTGAGGAGATCAGTCAGCGTGCTTCGAACTACGGTAAGAACATCTTCCTTCTCTAACCACTCGCGAAGAAGGACATTCAGCTCGCTTCGTATGTCGTCATGGCGTACGTTGAACTGGGATGACGCTCGTCGCACTACGAGAGGAACAGTAACCTTTGGAAATACTTGAACGGTTCTACTCTCTTTCCCAGCAGTCTGGAACGCTTCTACCTGAAGCGTGTACACACCATTACCAAGTAGGAACATAAAGAGCGGGCGGAGAATGCCAATGGCCCGGAGATACCAATCCAGCGGTTGCGCGTCGTCAGGGACTATGAGCAGTCTATAGTCGAAGGTGAATTCGAGACCCTTGGTGTCGGCTACGGTCGGAATCCCACGTTGACAGAAACTCTCAATGCTGACTGGTTTCCCCTCGAAGTTCGCTCGAACAGAGAACTGATCTGGATCGAAGGTGACCTGAGCCTGGTCAAAATCGCGCTTCTGATACTCGACCCTCAATGGCACATCAAACCACTCGTCAAGATGCGAGAATGTAACACCTACGCGTTCGAAGCGTGCGTCAGCGGCCGCCTCGCCATCAAGGCCGATAAGAAGCAGTTCAGCATGTAGAGTGCTGCGAAAATGGTCTTCCTCGGCGATGAAGGTTTCAACCGCACCCCACAGACCTCGCATCACACAGGAGGCTCCGGTAGAGAGTCGGCCATGAATCTCCGGAAATGTTAAATTTCCGTTACCCACTGGACGGCACGATATGTTCCCATCGAGGATAAGGGTCGTGACGTCGCCAGGAACATAGTGCAGCCGACCCCAAAGACGTCTCGTCGAGTCGTCTGGAAGCCAGAAATGTCCAGTCTGCTTCAGCTCGCTCATAAGTTGCCGACCATCGAAAACCGGCGGAGGCTTGCGGGCTGAGCTCATGAAGCCGATCATTGGGGCGTAGAATCCTAAGCGCATGGCTCTGCTTTTCGCACGCTACGTGTCCTCCGCGGTTGGTCGTTGCTGCTTGTAAAACTCCGCATTCCGAGATTTCTTCGCTTCGAATGCTGCAATTGGTTCGGGCTTTGGTGGCAGGAGCTCGTGAAATCCCCGGTGAAGGTTGTGCACCATCTTGAGAAGGCTGCCAAGTAGATCGTGCACAGCTTCTCGGGTCTCGTGAATGTGCTGTTTTAGTTTGACTGATGTGTCACCGCTGTCGTTGAGGTATTTCTGGTCAACCTCTCCGCCGTTGTGCTCGTAGACATGGCGCCTATGGAACATGCGGACAATGGAGCTCCACTCCGCGTCTCGAATACCGCCAGCAATGTCGATATCAAACCAATCTCGCATCACCTCCCGCAGTTCCTCGGGATTGTGAAATCTCTGGCCTTCAAGCCGACTAATGCGACGCTTGCTCATTGGCACAAAGCGCACTAGCTCCTTGGCAAATTGAGCCGCAACAGAATCGAAAGAGGAAATGGCATTACGCAAACAACCATCCGGAGCCGCTCCGCTGTTGAGTTGGGCGCGGATAGCTGCGACCGTTTCTGCTTCGAAGTCCGCGACATCGTTCCGCGTGCCGCATGATGAACAATAGCCGAATCGGCCAAGAATGTCATTGAACTCGTCACATGCGGTGCACTTGAACTTCCGCTGTTGACTCTGCTCGGACACATAGAACGCCGGCTTCACTCCTTCCTTGCCAGCTGCGTCGGCGACCGAATCCATATCGATGACAACATCGCCGTCTTCCCCTTGGAGCGCGTTCTCCAGAACTTCACAGTAGTGCTTGACGTATCGGTGCTGTGCTTCGGAGAGGAAGTGATAGGGTGGCGCGTTCAGCGAACAGTATGGACAATAGTTGGGCCATGGACCGCTACGCCAATAGCCGTTGCATACAGGACAGTGATGCCCAAATTGACCTAAGCTGTCGGAGCCGATGAGAACAGGGACGCAGCTCGGGTCGGGCGGAACGTTCCATGGCTGGCCAATGCCGCCCATCTGGATCGTATCGACAGGTACCCCCTGCGGGAGCGCATAGACACCGATCATGACCATCGGAACAGGGCGGCTGCTCCTGAAGCCTACTTGATACGACCGCCTTCCGTCCTCGGCGGTGCGGATCGTGAAGGTGACTGTGCCCCCACAGTTTGCAATCTCCTCAAATTCCTTGCAGATGGCACTCATGGCCACCAATTAGACCAGAGATGGAGCGCGCATGGGAACAGCCGTCCCTTGGTGTCCTGGACTCTTGCGTTTACCAACTGGAGTTGACCCCAGTTATGCCCGCTGCGGGAACGACCGCTTCGGCTCGAAATCCGAAGTCGAGTCCCTACAATATTAGTAACCACTAAAATACGGCGTCCAACCCAAATCAGGATTGCGGATCTATTCACGTAGCAACGGGTTTGTAGTGCGAGCAGCTTTCGCTCCTCGTCGGACTATGTTCAATTCAATTAACGCATCTTGGGTTTTACACGCTACCGATATACAGTTCCAGTCTAAAGGAAGGCAAGCAGATCAATACCTTGGTGTGACGTCCTTCTTCTAGAGGCAAATACCAGCGCGTCGCAACGCACTGGCCACTTCGGCGCCAACTGGGCGGTTAAATACAAACCAATGCATATATCGAAAATAATACTTCGCAATTTTAAGTGTTTCAGAAGTGATTTTGCACTGGACTTCAGTAAAGGAATGAATGTCCTCGTTGGCGACAACAATTCCGGAAAATCAACCATATTGGAGGGGATCAATCTCGCTCTCTCCGGCGTGTTCCATGGACGTTTCTTGCGCAACGACCTCTCAGAACACGTGTTCAATCGCGAAGCCGTCGAGGCGTACGTCGCGGATCCGAAGATCGGTCCGCCCGAACTTCTGATAGAACTCTATTTCGGTGGAGAAGGCACAGACGAATACAAGGGCAACGGTAATTCGTTGAAGGATCAGGACGCCGCAGGGGTAAAGTTCTCTGTTCGGCTCGACGAACAGTATCGCGACTTGTACGCTGAATTTGTTAAGGGAGGCGTGACTGGTCTACCGATCGAGTATTACGAAATCGCCATCGAGTCCTTCGCAAGAAAGACACTCACGACGCGAGGCATCTCATTGTCGGCTGCGTTCATAGACTCCTCCAGCGCGCGCTACCAGAACGGCTCTGACGCGTATGTATCACGCATTGTCCGCGATTTCCTCGAAGACAAGGAGCGCGTCGCGCTCGCGAAGGTTCATCGCGAAATGGCGGACTCGTTCCGGCAGAACAAGGAGGTCGGCGAGGTCAATAAAAAGATCAACGAAGCAAACGATCTCCTCGACGGAAGAGAGCTCTCGCTCGCCGTCGACTTGGCGGCGCGTAGTGCGTGGGAATCCAACCTCATCACGTGCATCGATCAGATACCGTTTCATTTCATCGGAAAGGGTGAGCAGTCACTCGCTAAAATCGCAATCGCTCTCGCGCACAAGAGAGCTCAGAACGCGAACGTATTGCTCGTCGAGGAACCTGAGAACCACCTGTCACATTCACGCTTAAATCAGCTGATCGATATGATGTCCGCCGCAAACGAGGAGAAGCAGATCGTGATGACGACGCACAGCAGCTTCGTCGCTAACAAGGCGAACCTCATGCATCTAATCATGCTCCATGACGGGAAGACGACTCGGTTAAGTGAGCTAGATCCCGAGACATCGATGTTCTTTCAGAAGCTCGCTGGGTACGACACGCTTCGCCTTTTGCTTTGCAAAAGGGCGATACTCGTCGAAGGTGATTCCGACGAACTTGTAGTCCAGAAGGCGTACAAGCTCAAACATGGAAAGCTGCCGATCGAGCTCGGAGTTGACGTCATCTCCGTCGGCACGAGCTTCCTGCGTTTCCTAGAGATCGCTGAGAAGTTGAAGAAGCCTGTTGCTGTCGTAACGGACAATGATGGAAACGTCGACGCGCTCAAGAAGAAATACGAGAGCTATCTCGGCGCGAATGCGAAAGAACACATCCGTATATGTTTCGACGAGACCATCGATGCGCGCAAAGAGATCGCAGGCGAGATTTTCAACTTCAACACTCTCGAGCCGAGGATGCTCGACGCGAACGGATGCGCCGCGATGAAGGAATTGCTCGGAACAGCTTTCGATGAGGAAGGAAAGCTCTTGAAGCATATGCGCGCGAACAAGACGGATTGCGCTCTTAAGATTTTCAACTCCGAGAAGGACATCAAATTCCCCTCGTACGTGACTGCCGCGATCGGAGTGTGATATGCCGGAAGCGAAGAAGAACAGAATGATCGTCGCCGCAGCCGGGTCGGGAAAGACCACGCTCCTCGTGAACGAGGCGCTATCGAGACCCGGCTCGAAAATCCTCATTGCGACCTATACTGAGGCGAACGAATCGGAGATCGAGAAGAAGTTTCTCAAAAGGAACGGCTGCGTACCGTCGAACGTGACATTGTCCGGGTGGTTCTCCTTTTTGCTTCAGCATGGTGTTCGCCCGTATCAAGGCTGCGTTACGGAAACGCGTATAAAGGGATTGCATTTCAACCAGGGCATCTCGGCGATGTACAAGAAGGAGGCAGACCTTGATCACTATCTAAACAACCACAATCAGATTTATCGTGACAAAGTCTCGAAGTTCGCATTGAAATGCGACGGATTGTCGGGAGGGAGAGTGATCAAGCGTATCGCAAGCATCTTTGACGAGATTTTCATCGATGAAGTACAGGATATCGCTGGGTATGATCTCGATCTCATCGAGCTTCTGATGGATTCCACCGCGAGCGTCCTGCTGGTCGGCGACCCTCGACAGGGGACCTATTCGACGAGCGATTCACAGAAGTATATGAAGTTCAAAAAGTCGGGAATCGTAGACTACTTCAGACAGATTGTTGCTGCCAGAACCGACGCCTTGATCGATGAAGCGACCCTGTCGGTCAACCATCGCTGTAATCCGGCGCTCTGCGAGTTATCAGACACGCTGTTCCCAGAATTTCCTCCCGCAACATCGTCGAATACCCAAACGACGGGGCATGACGGGATTTTCCTCGTGCGGGAGAGCGACGTGGCGGCATACCTTCGCGTGTTCGGTCCGATGCAGCTGCGCTATTGGCGAAAAACGCCCGTTTCCGATAGCGTCGCAGTCATGAATTTCGGCGAGTCCAAGGGACTTACGTTCGACAGGGTTTTGATTTACCCAACCAAAGACTTAGCGGAATGGCTCAAGAATCGGGCGACGGAACTGAAGCCGGACGTTCGAGCCAAGTTCTACGTTGCCCTCACTCGCGCGCGGGCGAGCGCAGGAATTGTGATCGGCGACAAGATTGACATCCCTGCGATGGCGGTATGGGCTCCGTGACGGGCACGGGGGGAGTTCGACTGGCGAAGCAATATTCCATCCGAGCAAAGATTGGCATAACTTTGAAGCGCCTCAGTCGTACTGAGCACTATCTGTGAAATCATCTTTTCAGCCGTGACCGGATGTACATGGTGGTTCACTGTTGTCCGCTCTTGGCCGTTCTCGGCTGTAGCAGAATTCTGAAATGTACATTCGCTGTAGATCTGCTCCCGGTCGAAAGCCGCTGTGCATCACTTCCTGAATCAAGGTCTGCTCTCGGTATTACACCGGCCATTGCCGTATTTCGCGTCGATAGGAGAGAGTGATCATCTTGCTCAATCTATTCTCGACCGTGTAGTTTCTGCGCAAGACCCTAAATCACACATTAACGGACACAGTCTACGATAGGTGCATTCAGTAAGGGTCGCTTGTAGTTACCGATAATTTCATATTATCGGTATCTAGGCATGTAACTTATCTTGATATCCAGCAGATACTATTAAAGTAACGCTAGATCAGCATCCTCAGTCATTGTCATAAAATATATACGCTACAGGTGCTTATATTCTTCCAGAGCGCGGACTGCTTAGACCATCTGACACCAAACTAGTACACGCTTCTGATGTGGTGTTAGGTGCCCCACACGTACTGCTAATATTCGTTACACATTTACTGAATATGGCGGAGAATGCTGCCATCGCCGTGGGCTCTACAGGGTTATTCAGGCGACACACTTGTAGTTGCCGCCGCCGAGTATGAAAACACGAAGGCTCCCGGCAATTGATTCCATGAGTTCTGGGACGTGAACGCTCACAACTGGCTGCACACCGCAATCAACAATCAACAGTTGCGTGTGGCCGTAAATATTGGCATCGAAATCGGACAGCATTGGGACGAAGGCGCGAAGAGGTTTAGTGGATTGGGAAAACTTGCGTTGCGAGGCTGGGCATTCGATATTTTGACTGGACAGTTTTATACCAATGCCCATAGTCAGCTACTTTTACCGCGGGCAGATTGACGGAGTTTCTGTGCTTGGCGCAGCTTTGTTTTAACAAGCCGCTTCGAATCTCGAGCGGGCCCAGGTAAATAGCCTCCCTTGCCGAGGTCAAAAAATAGAAAGTAATTCGAAGGCGTCTTTGTTCCCATCACTAAGCCTATTTCTGGTGAGCGGTACTTAAATAAAAGGTGACGAGCCTCGTCTCCATCGATAATCATGAATGGTAAATAACTTCTTGTACAGGCTTTCGTACTTCTGCTTTGAGTGGTCCTTAACAATGGCAGGAAATCTAGGCGTAGTGTCTACGGAAACGAAACAAGTCCAGTGCTACTACGCAATCCCTTCAAGCGCATCGAGTAGTGATTCCCCGCCACTTCGATCCAGCCAACGGGCCTGCATCCCAAATGCCTGTGGGCCGTGATAATCGCAACGCTTGCTGTCGCCGATAAAAACTACCTCGCTCGGTGCGCATTGCAAGGCTTTACAGGTAGTCGCTTATATCATGGAATCGGGTTTTACAGCACCCTCTTCGAAACTCAGGATGTGAGCATCAAAATCGGGCAGGAGTTGCCGCACAGCTACACCGTACTCGAAGGCTAAATTGCTGCACACTGCCAGTCGCAGGCCTGCCGCACGAACCTTGGTCATTGCGGTCGGTACCTCGTCGAAGAGTCGCAACCCGGCAAGCTCCTCATCCAGTTCAAACCGGAACACAGGCATGACATGTAGGAGTCCTAACTCGTCCGCGAAGGTGGCAGCCGGCACGTTGCGAGTCAGGAAGGGTAAGCGTGAAGCAGGGTCCATATCACGGCCATTGAGCAAACAGTGGTAGGGATTGTGCTGTATACCGCCGTGTCGAATGAGCGTTCCGAAGGCATCAAAAACGACAGCAGTGGGCTTTGGTTTCTGCATTTAGACTTATCTCTATCGACTGCTTACGGATCTCTGTGGTTCTTGTCCGTATTTGCACAGGATCAGCCTGCGCCATTCACAAGAATAGTCTTTCCGGTAGCGGTCACT
>JBGSOE010000174.1:0-2218 GCA_041739295.1 Thiohalobacterales bacterium
CGTGACCGATACGGGTGAGATCGTAGGGGTGCAGAGCCACAACCGGCTGAAATCGGAGGTGCAGGCCATCGCCCGTTCGGCCGATCCGCCAATTTCGGTGATAGTTGAGAGTGTCGGCGAGGTGTTGTGTGTCACAGTGCCTGAGCAGCATAGCAACCCCTATGCGTTCGGCGGCAAGTTCTTTCTGCGCGATGGGGCGACGTCGCAGCAGATGTCCCGCGATGAGATCCGCGAATTCTTTTTCAAGGAGGGGCTGATCCATTTCGACGAGACAGCATGCCCCGGCTATGACCTGAACAAGGATCTGTCCCTGGAAATTTGGGACCGCTTTGCCTTGCGTGCCGGTATTCCCGCGAACATGAAGATGGAAATCGCCCTGCGCAACCTGCATCTGGTGAAAGAGGGCGGAATGACTTATGCCGGTGCCTGGCTGCTGTGTGACGACATAACCCGCTATACCCTGCGCGCCGGGGTGATCTGTGCACTTTTCCGGGGCACGACCAATGTGCACATTCTTGATCGCAGGGATTTCTCCGGCGACCTCTATTCCATCTATGAGGACTGCATGGCCTACATGCAGTCCAGGCTCAATACTGCGCTCATTCCCCACGCCAGGGGCCGGGATGAGCGGCTGGAGCTGCCGGAGGATGCCCTGCGCGAGGCGTTGGTAAACGCCATTGCCCACCGGGATTACCGTTCCACCGCAAATGTGCAGGTGCATATCTATCATGATCGCATGGAGATCATCACGCCCGGCGGGTTGCCTGCCGGCATGAAAGCGGAAGATCTGGGCCACAAGAGCGTGCCGCGAAATCCGCTGCTGTTCAGTCTGTTCTACCGGATGCATCTGGTGGAGAAGATCGGCAGCGGCGTCCAGCGTATCCGTGATTTGTGCCGAGAGTATGGTGTGGCCGATCCCAAGTTTGATGTGTCGGAGAATTGGGTAACTGTGGTGTTTCATCGTGTCTCCAGTGGGGAAAAGATGGAAAGCAAGGTACGAGCTACTGGGGAGGTCTTGCTGCAGCCGGAGTCAGAAGCCCAAGTCGAGGCCCAAGAGGCCCAAGTTGAAGCCCAAGAGGCCCAAGTGCCACTTCAAAAATGGGAAATCGCCATGTTGCGAGTATGTGCCGGGCAAATGGCCACCGGGAAAGAACTTCTCGAAGTGGCTGGATACTCCAGCCGAACGGGCAATTTCAAGCGGGGACTTGAGAAACTTTTGTATTTGGGGCTTCTGGAGATGACCATCCCCGACAAACCGCGCAGCAGCAAGCAACGTTATCGCTTGTCGGAAGCGGGTAAGCGGGTTATCCAAGGGGTTGAATGGAGTAAATCATGAACTCACGGGTCTATACCGAAGACACCCTGGTCCAGCAGACCACGGCTGAGTATCTGAAGGATCAGCTCGGCTGGGAATCGGTGTATGCCTACAACGCGGAGAGCTTCGGACCGGACGGACTGCTGGGCAGAAAAGACGACCGCGATGTGGTGTTGACCCGCTATCTTCGCGCCGCGCTGGTCGGGCTCAATCCGGGGTTGCCGGATACGGCTTATGACGATGCGGTCCGGCAGATCGTGACGACGGTTGCAACGCAAACGCTGCCGTCGATAAACCGGGAAAAGCATGAACTGATCAAGGACGGCGTGCAGGTCACGTTTCGCAACAGCAAGGGCGTGCGCGTGCGGCTGCGGCTGCGGGTGTTCGATTACACGGAGCCTGCGAATAACCATTTTCTCTGCGTGCGGGAGCTTTGGGTGCGGGGCGATCTGTACCGCCGGCGGGCCGACATTGTGGGGTTCGTCAACGGGCTGCCGCTGCTGTTCATGGAGCTGAAGAATGTCAGCAGGGACATCCGGGCGGCCTACGAGCAAAACTTCAGGGACTACAAGGACACGGTTCCGCACCTGTTTCATCACAACGCCTTTGTCGTGCTGGCCAATGGCGTGGATGCCAAGCTTGGCGCCATGACCAGCCGCTTCGAGCATTTCCACGAGTGGAAACGCCTGGCCGAAGATCAGCCGGGTGTGGTGGACATGGAGACGCTGCTGAAGGGCGTTTGCGACAAACGCAATTTCATGGATCTGGTGGAAAACTTCATCGTTTTTGACGACTCTTCCGGCGCGACGAAAAAGATTCTGGCCCGCAATCACCAGTTTTTGGGCGTCAACCGGGCCATCGCGGCGGTAAGGGACCGAAAGGACCGCCAGGGAAGGCTGGGCG
>JBGSOE010000180.1:0-5022 GCA_041739295.1 Thiohalobacterales bacterium
AAGGCGCAGTCGGGTGACTCGTAGCGAAGCGGAGAGAGCGGCGCCAGCCGGCCCGAAGGGCGAGGTGCAAAACACCGAGTTCACACGCAGTAAATGCGCATTTTGAGCCCGACTGCAACGCAGCAGATGTGGTTTCAGTCAATTATTGAGCATTACATGATGGCATGGCATAGATAGGCTCGACTTGAGAACTTCGCCACCCTCTCCCCAACCCTCTCCTGTCCCGGCGGGAGAGGGTTAGGGAGAGGGGGGTTTGTGTCATCCCAATTGGTAATGATCAAAAAAATCAGAGGTTCCCTCGCTGTTGTCGCTGCCGCACATGCCGAGCTACTATCGCCGCATCCACATTATGTTTCGTCCACACTCACGATGATTTTTTCCCCCGACCGCAATCAACTCCGCCAGTTTTATTGCAACGTCTGGCAAAAACATCGCGCACAGACGGCGCTCGAGCCGCTGGAAGTTCTGATCCGCGATGTCATTCTGTTGCACCCGGAATATCAGACCATGCTCGAAGCCGCCGAGCACGCACTGGAACAGGAATATTTTCCGGAATCCGGCGAGTCCAATCCGTTTCTGCACATGGGTCTGCATCTGGCACTTCAGGAACAGATCGGCACCGATCGCCCAACCGGCATCCGCGACCTTGCTCGACAGCTACGCCTGCGCTATCCAGAGCCGCACGCGCTCGAGCATCAGATGATGGAATGTCTGGCAGAAATGATCTGGCGCAGCCAGCGTGACGGGGTCCCTCCAGACGAGGCCGAATACCTGAACTGTCTGCGCCGACAACTTTCGCTGTAAGTATCCAGCATCAGGCAGCTCCATATACTCGCGCCCCTTCAACGAGGGAACCTTTGATCCTATAAACCGCATTTGCCACGGAATCACACGGGAAAACCCGGACCAGATCATTAGCTTCTCGCCGGCACCGCCATCAGCCGCAAGATGGTGAATAGTCGTTCCAGGAATGCACTGTGTTTCAGTGTCTTCCGTGTGTTTCCATGGCTGAAATGATTTTTTTAGGCTGATTAATTTGATCAAGCGAGCAGGTGCAGGGCGCGGACAGGCGACTCGAAGCGAAGCGGAGAGAACGGCGCCAGCCGGCCCGCAGAGCGAGGTGCGTAGCACCGAGTAACAAACGGAGTTTACACGGCGTCTGCCGCTTCCCGGCCCCGTATTTTGGGCCTGGCAGCAACGCGGCGGATGCCGCTGCAGCGAATTATTCAGAGGCTTCCTAGGTACGAATGAACAACCCTCACTAGTGGACGCCAAATGAAACAGTTCTGAGAGGTGGCGCCTGCAACACTCCTAATTCACGCAAGGCGATTATCATCTTCCCCGGCGAAATATGCCCCTCACTCCACCTCCGCATGCGCAGCGGGTAGGCACTAAAGCCCACTGCCCGAGCGCCGCTATCCCCTTATAGTAACAATCATTTTCCGATTGCGATCGCCCAGGAGATGCTGCCGCCATGTTGGAAGGAAATCACATAGTCGCCTTGATGCTCGACATGATGGCCACGCTTTTCGTGGTCGCTATCGGCGCCTTGCTCGCCTCCGTCGTGGTGATGTATCTCATCGACGTCACGCAGACTAAACAGGCGATCCGCCGTAACTACCCGGTCATCGGACGCTTCCGCTATTTTTTCGAACATGTCGGTACTTTCTTCCGTCAGTATTTCTTTGCCATGGATCGTGAAGAGCTGCCCTTCAACCGCGCCGAACGTTCCTGGGTATATCGCGCCGCTAAGAACATCGACAGCACCATGCCGTTTGGTTCCACCCGCGACTTGCGCCATAGCGGCACCGTTTATTTCATCAACTGCGCCTTCCCGACCCTCGGCGAAGATGCCATGCCACCGAAACCGATCACCTTCGGTGCTCATTGCAGCAAACCCTACACGACCGCCTCGCTCTTCAATATCTCCGGCATGAGTTACGGTGCCATCTCGCGTCCAGCGGTGTTAGCACTATCCAATGGCGCGCGCATGGCCGGTTGTTGGATGAACACGGGCGAAGGCGGTCTGTCGCCCTATCATCTGGAAGGCGGCGCCGACATCGTATTCCAGATCGGTACGGCCAAATACGGCGTCCGCGATGAACACGGCCGCCTCTCCGACGACAAACTGCGCGATGTGGCCCGGCATGAAAACGTGCGCATGTTCGAAATCAAAATGAGTCAAGGCGCCAAACCCGGTAAGGGCGGCATCCTGCCCGGCGTAAAGGTCAATCAGGAGATCGCTACCATTCGCGGCATCCCGGTGCATGTCGACTCCATAAGCCCTAACCGTCACACTGAGGTCAACAATGTGAACGACCTGCTGGATATGGTCGCGCGCGTACGTCACGTCACTGGCAAGCCGACCGGCTTCAAGATGGTCGTCGGCGATAGTCGCTTCTTCGACGATTTGTTTAAGGCCGTACATCGACGCGGCATCGAATCCGCACCTGACTTTATCACCGTCGACGGCGCAGAAGGTGGCACCGGTGCAGCCCCCATGAGCCTGCTCGATAACATGGGCATGCCGTTGCGCGAGGCTCTAGCGATTGTCGTCAACAAACTGCTGGAATACGGTCTGCGTGAGCGGGTACGCGTAATCGCTTCCGGTAAACTCATCAATCCCGCTGAAGTGGCCTGGGCCTTGTGCATGGGTGCGGATGCGGCACTCTCGGCGCGCGCCTATATGTTTGCGCTCGGCTGCATTCAAGCTTTGCAGTGCAACAAGGACACGTGCCCGACCGGTATCACCACACATAATCCGCGCCTGCAGAAGGGCCTTGATCCCGAGAACAAGGCTGTGCGCGTGATGAACTTGACCAAAAATATGGTCTACGAAGTCGGCGTTATCGCCCACGCCTGTGGTGTTACGTCACCGCGCGAGCTGCGGCGCCACCATGCGCGCATGGTTACTGACGCGGGTACTTCCCGTGGCCTCCATGAGATCTTTCCTGAGCCTGAGCAACAATATCCCGCCCAGGCGCGTGGTCAGGCACGCGCCAGCTGATCTGCAACGATCAAAACACCTATGGAACCGCTGACCAATAACTAAGCCGTCATTCCGGCGCATGCCGGAATCTAGTGCTTTGAATCACATGGATTCCGGCATGCGCCGGAATGACGAAATTCGGAGTTCCTCTATGTGCAGGAGTGGGCTTGCCCGCGAATAGTCGGTTACGCTCCAATCCGCGGGCAAGCCCGCTCCTACAACGCAACACAACTACTCATCGGCCCGACCCGTGCGGACCTTTTCTCGTTACGCACAACAACTCACTGCCACCAACCAGCGCACAGCATGTGTCGGTTCGACTGACTGACGTATACTGAACATATCACTTGTCTGGATAGCACAACTTTGCGATGAATCCCTCAGCACCTTATGACTGGATCATTCCCGACTGGCCAGCACCCAGCTGGGTGCGTGCAATAACCACTACACGTCAGGGTGGCGTGAGCCAGGGCCCGTACACGGCCATGAATCTGGGTGACCATGTCGAAGATCAACCCGAGGCCGTGGCAAACAATCGTCAGCATTTACGTGACACGCTGGCATTACCTGGCGAACCTATCTGGCTACGCCAGGTGCATGGCCGCAACATTGTGATGGCCGATCAGGCAGCACCCAACACCGAAGGGGATGGCGCAGTCAGTTGGTCACCCGGTCATGTCTGCGCTGTACTCACAGCCGACTGTCTACCCCTGTTGCTCTGCGACCGCGCCGGCACGCGTATCGGCGCGGTCCACGCTGGCTGGCGTGGTCTGGCCGATGGCGTACTCGAAGCCGCCATCACCGCGCTCGGATTGCCGGGTACCTCGCTGATGGCCTGGCTGGGACCGGCCATCGGTCCAGATGCCTTCGAGGTCGGTGATGAGGTACGTACCGCATTCGTCGCGCATGACCCGGCAGCGGCAGGTGCCTTCCAACCTCAGGGCGATCGTTGGCATGCGAACCTCTATCAACTGGCCCGTGAGCGTCTGGCAGCGCGGGGGATCACTGATGTCTATGGTGGCGTGTGGTGTACCTATACTGACCGCGAGCGTTTTTATTCCTATCGCCGTGAAGGTTGTACCGGGCGCATGGCGACATTGATTTGGATGGAACCATAGGGGCTTGGGATGAGGGTCTAGTCCCTGTATCATCCCGCCCCTTAACAGGCCTTTTGCCACCCTCGGTTGCTGCTATCAATGTCTCTACTCACCTGGATCATGCTGTTTTCTCTGCTCGGCGGCGTGCTCAGCGTGCTGGCGGCCTCGGTATTCCTGCTGTTCCCTGAGCAGTTGCGGACCCGGCTGTTGCCGCATTTTGTCAGCTACGCAATCGGTGCCCTGCTAGGCGCGGCCTTTCTGGCGCTGCTGCCGCACGCCTTGCAGGCTCCGGGCGTTAAAGATTTCCATGTCATCACCGGCACTGTGTTGTTGGGTGTGTTGGGCTTCTTCCTGCTGGAGAAAATGGTGCTGTGGCGACATTGCCATCATGATATTTGTGAAGTTCATGCCCCGGAAGAAGCTCATGCACATGGACATAACCATGCACATCAGCAGCGGATCAATCACGCTGCCGGCACACTGATTCTGGTCGGCGATGGGATACACAACATGGTCGACGGCGTACTGATTGCCGCCGCCTTCATGACTGATTTCCATCTGGGTATCGTCACCAGCCTGGCCGTGGCCGCGCATGAAATTCCGCAGGAAGTCGGCGATTTCGCGGTGCTGCTGCACAGTGGTTTTTCACGTTCCCGCGCGCTGTTCTACAACATCCTCTCCAGCCTGACCACGCTGATCGGCGCGGGCGCCGCCTATTACGGCCTGCGTGAAGCGCAGGCTGCTCTGCCTTTCATCCTGGCAATCGCGGCGTCGAGTTTCATTTACATCGCCGTCGCCGATCTCATCCCCGGACTGCATAAACGCCTTGAGGTCCATGTGACCGTGCAACAGATCCTCCTCATCGCCGCGGGTGTGCTCACCATCTACTTCGCGCACTCCACGCTGCACTAGCTTCGATATACCGCGCAGTGGGGG
>JBGSOE010000193.1:0-2250 GCA_041739295.1 Thiohalobacterales bacterium
GGAACCTCTGATTAATTTGATCAAGCGAGCAGATGCAAGGCGCGGACGGGTGAAAAAACGGAGTTTACACGGCGTAAATGAGTATTTTGAGCCCGGCCGCAACGCGGCAGATGCCGCTTCAGCGAATTAATCAGAGGTTCCCTAGAGCGCTGCGAACGGCCGTTGAGAAAACCCTCATGAGCAACCCTTTTTTCAATCCGCCTGTTTTGGGCATAGCCGCTTGGAGCGGTACCGGCAAGACCACGCTACTGGTAAAGCTGTTGCCTCTGCTCCGCGCACAGGGTATGCACGTGGGTATGATCAAGCATGCACATCACACCTTCGACATTGATCATCCCGGTAAAGACAGTTACGAACTGCGCAAAGCAGGTGCCGAACAAATGCTAGTTGCCTCCGATCAACGCTGGGCGCTGATGGTTGAATCCCCCACTGCGGGCGACGTGTCCTTGACTGCCATGCTCAACCAGTTGAATCGCACCTCGCTCGACCTAATTCTGGTGGAAGGCTTTCGCCATGAACCGTTCCCCAAGATCGAACTGCATCGCGCCGCACTCGGTAAGCCCTTGCTGTTCCCTGAGGATGCCTCCATCATGGCGATTGCCAGTGATGCACCGGTAGAAACAAATCTACCCGTGCTGGATCTGAACACACCTGACGATATCGCGGCGTTCATTCAGAACTACTGCACACAGCACCACAGAACAGCGGATTAATAACATGAGCGATAAGATCCAGGCCCCCTGCGCCACGCCCAAAGGTTTACTCAGCGTCGCTGACGCGCGCGCACGTATCGATGCGCTGGTAAAACCGATCAATGGGACAGAACAACTACCCATCCGTTCCGCGCTGAACCGCATCCTCGCGACGCCCGTAATCTCCACCATCAACGTACCACCCTATACCAATTCAGCGATGGATGGTTATGCCCTGCGCGGCGCCGACCTGCCAACCAGCGGCACCACACGTCTTAACGTCATTGGCCGCGCCATGGCCGGCGCGCCCTATGCTGGCAGCGTGGCACTGGGACAAACCGTGCGCATTATGACCGGTGCAGTGATACCTGAAGGTACGGACACAGTGCTGATGCAAGAGCATGTCACAGCAGACGGTGAGTCAATCGAAATCGGCACCGGCCATGAAATGGGACAAAACGTGCGTATGGCTGGCGAAGATATGACTATCGGCGCCACTGTTCTTGAAACTGGCAAGCAATTATTACCGGCGGAAATCGGCGTACTCGCTTCGCTAGGCATCCCCGAGGTGCGCGTTACACGGCGCCTGCGCGTGGCATTCTTCTCCACCGGCGACGAATTGAGAAGTCTCGGCGAGCCCTTGGAGGCCGGCCAGATCTACGATAGCAATCGTTATACATTGCACGGCATGTTGTCCCGGCTGGGCGTGGAAATACTCGATCTAGGCGTGATCCGCGATGACCGCGCTGGTATTCGTCAAGCACTCAAGGACGCCGCTGCGATCGCCGATGTCGTAATCACTTCCGGCGGCGTTTCGGTCGGTGAGGCGGATTTCGTCAAGCAGACTCTCGACGAAATAGGTAAGGTGGATTTCTGGAAGATCGCAATGAAACCGGGCAAGCCACTCGCATTCGGCAAGTTGGGGAACACGCTCTTCTTTGGACTTCCTGGCAACCCGGTGTCGGTCATGGCGACCTTTTACCAATTTGTGCAGCCCGCGTTGCAGAAAATGATGGGCATGATTACATCTCCATCACTCACATTTATGATTCCATGTGCCATTGAGTTAGAAAAGGAACCGGGTCGCCTGGAGTATCAGCGCGGGATTCTGCAATCAGACGATAATGGCAATATGATCGTAACGACCACCGGCCGGCAGGGTTCGCACGTCCTTTCGTCAATGAGCCAGTCCAACTGCTTCATTATCCTACCCGCCGAGTGCACGGGTGTCCGCCGCGGCGATCCCGTGGCGGTTCAGCCCTTCGCGGGACTAATCTAACCGCAGACCCCTACCCTTGAAATACGCCAGTCGAGTCCCAACCTGTTGGGATAACCCCTGTAACGCCTATGCGCGTCCAGTGATACAAACCGCGCCAAGTTGCCTTGGCCCTCTGATTAATAACGGATTGATCGGAAGATTACCAGGGCGCTAGTCATAACAAAAACGAGGCCATTACATGACCGATAAAGACTCCATCGATGCCGAAGTGATTGAAGACACTGACGTACCGCAACAGCGTTCCGAACTTGCCTTGCCGGCATCTATGCTGCCGACCAC
>JBGSOE010000217.1:0-1883 GCA_041739295.1 Thiohalobacterales bacterium
CGTAGGTCGGATTCAGCGGCGCCAGCCGCGCGTCCGACAATTCCCAATGCGTAGTAGGGTGCCGGTAAGCGGCGCGCACCGCACCGACCACAGTTCATTAGTGACGGTGCGGTTCACGTTGTTCACCACGCTACGCTAAGCGTCTCTAATAAAACCCACGCAGTTTCAGTTCCATCAGATCGGGGTTGAGATAACTCTGTCCGGCCATGTAGTCATTCGGATGGTTGCGGAAATGATGTTTGAGCAGCGTGATCGGTACGATGCGCGGCAGTCTGCCGAGCCGGTATTCTTCGATCAGTTCCAGCAACTCTTGTTTGTCATCGCGGCTGAGCTGGGTTTTCAGATAGCCCATGATGTGCATCAGCACATTGGTATGACGGCGTGCGGTGGCGCGATGGCGTAGCGCATCCATCAGGACGGTAATGTATTCGTCAGCGAGTTCGCGGATTGGGCGTGCGCCGGCCTCGGCGATCAAGCGGCCCAGCGCGCGGTAGTATTCTGTGCCATGCGCCATGACAGCGAGTTTGTGTCGGGTATGAAAGCCTACCAACGCCTTGGGTGTGAGTCGCTGTTGGTTCAGCTGCTGCCAGTGATGGTAGATGAATACACACTCCAGGAAGTTATCCCGTAACAGCGGATCGCCCAGACGGCCTTCCTCTTCGACCGGCAACAGCGGATGGGCGCGCATGATCTCACGTGCATACAGCCCAACACCCTGTTTACTGCTGCTGCCTGTGCCATTGAAAAGCTTCACGCGTTCCATACCGCAGGAGGGTGATTTGCTCTTGAAGATATAGCCGCTGAGGTCGCCGAGCTTGCTGGCGGTGCGTTTGCCGTATTGAACCAGTTTGTCGGTGACATCAATACTTGTGTCTTTCACACCAATCGCGCGCGGCGCATCCGCAGGGCCGACCAGGCGGATGGTCGGTCGCGGTACGCCCATGCCAATGCCGACCTCGGGACACACTGGCACAAAGTCGAAGACTTCACCAAGTGTGCTGCTGATGAAATGATCCTGGGTATGGTTGCCATCAAAGCGGACCTTCTGGCCCAGTAGACAACTGCTGATGCCGATACGAATGCGAGGTTCTGTTGGTGAGGTCATAGTGTTCCACAAACTCCCTCTCCCTATGGGCGAAGGATGGGGTGAGGGGTTATCGGACAGTATCTCACCCTCTCCCTGGCCCTCCCCCGTCAAGGGGGAGGGGATTAGCCATTTAACAAGCCACTGATCAATTACTACGCGGTCATTCCGGCGAAGGCATGAATGACGAGTTGATATTGTTTGATTGCGATCTTCTTGGCGCCTTTGCGTCTTTGCGGTTCAGATAGCCTTTATCAGCTATGCCTTAACTCTTCGCACCCATCGCCGTCGCACGGTGCAATCGGTCCTGGCGTTGCTGCGCATCGCGCGAGCCGTTCCAGTCGCCGGTTTCCGGCCAACCTTGGGTGTGATCCTGTATCAGCTTAGTCAGTGCATCAATATGGTCGGCGCTATCGTTCAAGGCGGGAATATAGTCGTACTGCTTACCGCCGGCGTGCAGGAATACTTCGCGGTTTTGTTCGGCGATTTCTTCCAGAGTTTCCAGACAATCGGCGGAGAATCCCGGGCAGACGACCTGCACCCGTTCCACGCCGGCCTTACCCCAGGCCTTGAGGGTGTGATCGGTGTAGGGCTTGAGCCATTCTTCGCGACCGAAGCGCGATTGGAAGGCGACCTGCCAGGTGTTTTGTTGCAGTCCGAGACGTTCTGCTATTAGCCGTGCCGTTGCATGGCACTGGCAATGATAGGGATCGCCAGACATCAGGAAGCGTTTGGGCAGGCCGTGAAACGAGAATAGCAGTTTCGCATCGCCGGGGTGTTGCTCGCGGTAGGCGCGAAT
>JBGSOE010000367.1:0-7883 GCA_041739295.1 Thiohalobacterales bacterium
TTCACGGCACCATTGGGCCGTCGCTGGTCGGCGTCGGCGCGCGGCTGAGTGAGGCGCAACTGCGTTTGCGCGTCGCCGACGAACAGCGCCTGAATCCACGGAGTATCATGCCGGGCTTTTACCGCGATCCGGCCGGCTTGAATCAGGTTGCCTGGGAGTACGCCGGCCAGACCATGCTGACGGCGCAGGATGTCGAGGATGTGATCGCCTATCTGGGGACACTGCGCTGATGCGGGCCTGCTTCGCGATACTGGGATTGCCGCTGGTTGCATTGCTGCATGGCACGGCCATGGCACAGGACGCCAAGTCCGGCTATGTCTATCTCGACGCCGAAACCCAGGCCATGCAGGACGATGAGTTCGCAAACCCGGGCATGCTGACCGTCGAGCGCGGCGAGAAACTGTTCCGCGAGGCCGGCCAGAACGGCCAGAGCTGCGCCGATTGCCACGGTAACGATGGCGAGCGTCTGAGCAAATCCGCCATCGCGCGTTATCCGGTATTCGATCCGCTATTGAAGCGTCCGGTCACCCTGCAGGAACGCATCAACATCTGCTGGGAAGATCGCATGGACAATATCCCCTACGTCTATGATTGCACCGATCTGGTGGCGCTGGAGACCTTTGTGCGACACCTTGCGAAGGGCGAACCGGTGAACGTGGATGTGAACGGCGCATTGCGGACCTACTTCGAGGCAGGTAAGTCGTTGTACAACACCCGTTTCGGTCAAATCAATCTGGCCTGTGTGCATTGCCACGACGATCATGCCGGTCAATATCTGCGTGGCCAGCGCTTGAGCCAGGGGCAGAGCAACGGTTTTCCGGAATACCGCATGGGCAGCGGCAAGGTGACTTCACTGCATGGGCGCTTCAGCGAATGTTTCCGCGCCTTTCGCGCCGAACCCTTCGAGGCGGGTTCATCGGAATACATCAATCTGGAAATCTATCTGCACGCACGCGGCAACGGCCTGCCGATCGAGACGCCGGCGGTGCGGTATTGAATGCTGCGGAAAGAACACTGACGCATCGGCAAGCAGACCTTATTTTCTGATCCATACTTAGACGCTCTACGAACACGGTCAATGGGATCAGACAGCTTAAAGGCAGCGTCAGCCGCCAGCATGCCATCGATCCGGGCGCTTACGATCGCGCGAATTATTTGAAGGTGATGGACAGCCACCGCACGCCGGGTGGGGGGTGGCGCTGAGGAAACGGTATTCGTAGAAACGGTCTTTCTGCGCGTGACTGCCAACCTGTTCGTGGAGAACAAATGCTGGGTCGTGGAACCAAAATCTACGCCGCCGTGTTGGCAGCACTGGTTGTCGCAGTGACAGTCGCCGTGCTTTACCAACCGGAAGACGTACGCGAGCTGAACCGACTGTTGGCAGCGGATGCGCAGTTATCGGCGTACCCTTATACTTTTCGCGTTCTGCGTGTCGAGAATGGCGTCGCGGTGATGAGCACACCACGTTCAGCCGAGGTGCCGGTTCAGCGTATGCTCGGGGCACTCCACCCCGAACTTAAACGCAGCAGCAGTGACGACCCCGAGTTCCAGGCGGCCCAGCAGATACTGGCCGATCATCAGACCCACGCCAGTGAGCTGGTGCGCACCGACTCCAGGATTTCGGCCGTGCGTTGGGAATTGGATGCGGTCTGGCTGCGTGAACATGGCGTCCAGATACCGTAAAGTATAAAAGAATAAACGCCCTTTTCCCCAAATCCAAACAGAACAGAGGCGGAGAGCAATTGTTTCCAATAGTAGAGTTAATTGCTCTCCGCCCCTGTTTATTTCAGTAACGTGATTCGCCTTTTTCAGATTTGAAGTTCTGTCAATAACTGTACGGTGCCAGGAAAATAAATCTGTCCCCGTTTTTCTTGTCCCCGTTTTTCTTGCTGTTGGTGACAAATTTAAGTTAGGAAACCCAAAGTAGCTAGTAACTTGAGCTGGTGCCATGGGGTCAGCGAGTGGAACAGAGAAAGGAGCGTTGACCCCTATGCCGCACCAAACGAGTTACAAAATGAATGCTTTGCTCATAATTGTATTGCTGCTTGCAGGCACCGCTCATGCAGAAGAAGGAATTGACGTAGAGAATGCGAAAGAGGCAGGTAAGACGTTCGCCCGATGCGCTGGACGATACCAAGCGCTTGCGACGATGCTTAGTAAGGAGAATCCAGCTTCATCAAAAGTTTTCGAGGATACTGCTCGAGGAGCGAGCATGACATCAGGATACTTCTACAGCATAGGCTACAGCGGTGGCAAAAAGGCCATAGGAGAATACTCAGATATGAGCAACGCTATCGCTGATGCAGAAAAGGATCGGATGCTTGCATTGATCGAGATTGGCGGCATAAAAGGTGTGGAACCAGAAATCAAATCTTGCACTGATCTGATTGATGTGCAGAAGGACATAATCGATAATTTCCGAGAACAAATGTATCTCGGAGGTCCTGGTAATTAACGACCAATGGCAAGGAGGCCATCATCATGCGTACCCTATCCCGAAGCTGGCGAGTCCCTATATCTATCCCTCTCAGACCACATCGACCCAAGCACTCCCGTTGGGGACCTCTTCGCGAGTGGGCCTATTGTTGTTCGGATAGCGAGACTGAAGGCGCGGTCGGTGAAGGTGTGTGAGGGCACCCGAGGGTGTGGTGGTGTTGAGGGATGAGCTATGTGAATAGGCATTAATGTTATTTATCGGATTTAAAGTCTTTATTTGGTACGGCAGTACATTCGATTGGTTTGGAAGGCTCGACGGGGGCTGCACTTATATCAACGAAGCGGTGAGCTTGATATATAGTCGCTTCTTTGTAGGAAATAACAGCGGAAACACGGACCACCTGCTCATCTAGTCTCTGAGATAACGGCGCGTAAGCTACCAGCATATCGGAAGCTTTGGAGCGTGCAGGTATAATTGTATCGTCAATGTATTCTTTTACTATTTGTGCATCACAACTTTCTGGCTGTGGTTTAGCAACAGTGTCAAGAGTCGAAGACACTGTAAGCCAATCATTACCTTTGTTCTGAGTATCTACTCTTAATACAACAAAATCTCCTACTCGACGCACTGCTGTTATCGAGACAGGGAATTCATCTGATTCATAGTATTGGGCAAGTTCTGACCTCGCATAATCATCAATTTTCCTCCACCCCTTAGACTGCAAGTCAGCAATATTTTTCTTTTGCACATCTGTTAACTCGTACGGTGATTTATATGATGATATTCCCTCTGTCGATTCTTTCAATCCTTCGAGGTAGCCTCTTGAGTGGCCCTGCATATCGCCAATATCATGCGAAAAATAGCCAGTAAGACCGAAGAACGTAAAGAGAACTACAATTGCCGCAGGCGTAACCCCCGGAGGCTGCGGAACAGCCTCAAGTTTGTCAAAGACCTTCCCCGATGCGTCTGTGGATGTAAAGCGTACGATTTGGCTTTTATCAAAGTCGCCACCATCAACTTCAATTACTGCGCCGACTTCATCACGTGGTGGAAGTGTTGTTATTTGTAATACATTCTCATTAAGGGTCAACGATTCGGTCGAAACAGCAAGCAGCGAATATCGGCGGGACGGGTCTAGTTCAAGTCGTATGTTAGTCTCAGGACGATGCCCCCGATTCAGGACCGTTACTGCTATTGCTTTACCTGATACTGAGAGAGTTGACCTGGGGTAGAATCGGCTAACCAGATATAATCGACGATGCCTCCAATATTGAGCGGCGATAAATCCAATGGCTATTACTGCAAGGCCTGCGATGATTTGCTCAAATACTGACCACTCGAACATGTCTAAAGCTCCGCCCCGTTCAGTGTAGGATTCAAATCCATAGAATTACTTAATTGAATTAGCGGCATGCTACACACATGTGGCCAATGAGGCTAAGTTAGTGTTGGTGACCCCAAGGCTTCTGAAATTGGCGGCTTTGACACATCGCCAAGTCATTATCACAACCTCCAGTTAAAGCCCTGTAGTTCGAAGAAGCAGGTTAACTACTACAGATGCGGATTTGATCAGGCGATACATGCTCTGCGCTTTTCCGCTAACGTAAATGAGTTAACACTTGTATGTAGGTAGGTAGGCGTTGGCAGTAGAGAGCCACTAGAACGTAACTGTTACTGATCGCATGCATCACGACA
Source organism: Thiohalobacterales bacterium (assembly GCA_041739295.1). Classification (GTDB taxonomy): domain Bacteria; phylum Pseudomonadota; class Gammaproteobacteria; order Thiohalobacterales; family Thiohalobacteraceae; genus JAHJQQ01. Next base: position 4,133 of record JBGSOE010000367.1, read on the forward strand.
AGATCCAATTAAAATGGTATGTAAGACAGCGGGTATGCCGTTAAGGAGGATGCTGGTATGAAGCGCCACGCAATATTCACAGGCTCACCTACTGATTACGAATGTGTTGTATTCAGTGCTCATTACAGTAATAACAATAGTTTACATTCTTATATCTAGGCGTAATACCGTTTGAATATGAGTATTTCGGTCCTTAGATGGTCCCTGGCATCCCTCACTAGATGGGGTAGCAACAACCCCATCATCTAATAAAGTTTAGTTTCGTAGCTATTCTTCATCCTTTTGAGGAAGACGAAACATCGGCATTATGAAATCAGGCAAACGCATCCTCATACACATGTTTTGCGCATATTCACGCCAATACGGCCAAGCGTGGTAAAAAGCATTTGTTGCACCAAATAACTTAAGAGCCTCTTTAGAAGGTTCTGCTTTGGTAGTCACAACGTACTCAACAACAAACGAAGCCCGTATTTCCGCTTTCACATCAGCATCAGCGGGAAGAGGAGCATCTACATCATTTGCAGGACTCTCTGTTTCCACGGTGAATCGGATTGCAGTTTCCAATAGAAACTTAACTACTTGTAGCTCACTATCCTCCCCACCAAGAAATAATGTTTTACATTCTCTGGGGCCGTGCCTGTATTGGATAGCTAATTGCTGCTCATTAAATTTTGGATCAAAATCTTCAGCGATAAAGGTTTCAGTCGCAGAAAGGTAAACATCCTGAATTGCCAGAGAATTGATTGCCTCCTCTAATGATCCAGGCAGTATTTTCTTCTTAGCAGTCATACCCTAAGCAGCCTTGGCTCTGACCAATCATCGCCATTTGCAGCATCCACTGGCGAAAGCTGCAGGGGCAGTCTTCGACGATGGACAACAGCCTCGGCATGCTGCCAATCATCACTTTCACGCCATTCAGTAAAACGTACAGCCACGCGATAATTCAGCTTACACGCAATATCAGCTAGGGTGCGCAAAGTCATATTACGAGTACCGTTGAGCAGCTGAGTAACATGGGATTTACTTGTTCCTAGGACGTCCGCAAGCTGGACTCTGTTAAGATTTCGTTTCTCGAGCACATCCATAATGCGCTCGGAAACCTCAAGGATAAGCTTCTCTTGAGCATAGAGACGCTGCATCTCTTCACTTTCATTAATCCATTGTTGAAGTAGCGATCCATTCATGTCATGCATCCTCATAACTTTCTCGATTCTGTATAGCTCTAATTAGGTCCACTGGATCAAGTTTTTGCTTTTTCTTCATGATGAAGTGGCTCACAACAAAGACACCACGTCGCTTGCGATGAAACCATCCATATGCACGAAGCCCACAATTAGCCTTAATGGCGAAGATACCTTGCCCCTCATTCCGGAATTGCTCAGGAGATTTCAGTGTTCTGGTTTCTGCTAATTGTCCGATTAGTGCAAGCATTTGAGCTTTGCATGCCTTTCGTGTATTCGGTACCGCTGCCTCGGCCTCTGCGCGTGAATCGAGCCCATCTTGTGTGATCTCAATTGTGCACAAAGCTCCTTGGATAAGGATCATGGGCACAGCCAAGCATGGTTAATATATATGTGAACAGCGGCCACGTTCAATACCCCCTTTAGGCCCGAGCTCCATTATGAGGTGATACAGAGATATTTATCCACATGCCCAGTAAGTTAACGCGAGAATGGGCTTGCGCAGTTAAATACCAAATTGATTTGGTCCCTGGATGGTCCCTAGCTGCCCCATCAGAATGGATGGAGTAGCCACAACACTAGTCTAATTATTTGATATATATTGTTTTTATATGGTGCCGTTGAGAGGAGTCGAACCTCCGACCTACTGATTACGACTCTAGACATAAGACAGTAACTTTATGTTTATTTGAGTGTTTTTAGCGCACATTACAGAACTTGAGCGAACACCACTAAAACCCCTAAAACAGTCAGTTAGCACACAGTTCAGCTCAGTGGTGAACTTAGAGGGTATTTCGCACTGTACCATCAGCGTACCGTTTTTTATCTCTGTGCTTGCCACTCGCAGAGTCTGTCTCTAGTTGACAGCGAACGCCCTGTGCGCCAGTATGGCGTACAGGAGGGAAAGTCATGCTCACCAAGTCGATTTCCAAAGCAAAGGCCAAGGCCGCCGCTCCCAAGCGCGACCGCATGCACCTGCGTCTCGATGTGGCAACCAAACGCAAGCTCGAGCGAGCGGCCGCCTATACCCAGAAGTCAGTAACCGATTTCGTATTATCGCAGGCCGTGGAAGCCGCCGACCAACTACTCAAGTCCCACGAGCAGCACACACTCTCTACCGCCGACTGGGAAACCTTCTGTAAAGCCCTCGACCGCCCCCCCAAGCCGAATCGGGAATTGAAACAAGGCTTCCACTGGTACCGGGCTATCACAGCCTAGGTACCGGGATGCCGCTGATACTTCCGCCGATTATTGAACCGCTCACTCGCAAACATAATCGGGAACGGTTCGATTGTGGAATACCGGTTTTGAATGAATACCTTCAGCGCCAGGCTTCTCAGGATACACGTCGCGGAATAAGTCGCGTCTATGTAGCACGCCCACGGGGCTCGATGATAATCCACGGGTATTACACCCTGAGTGCGACGAGTATCGGCAAGGAAAATCTCCCAGATACCGAGGCGAAGCGGCTCCCCCATTACCCTATACCGGCCGCGTTGCTTGGTCGGCTGGCGGTAGACCGCAATCATCAAGGTCAGATGTTGGGGAAATACCTCTTGTTCGACGCCTTTCACCGTGTGCTCCAAGCCGCCGAAACGCTTGCCGTCTACGCTCTGATCGTTGACAGCAAGAATGAAAATGCGCAGGCCTTCTATTTACGTCACGGATTTCTGCGCTTTCCCAATACACCATCACGCCTCTTTATTCCCGTCGAAACATTGAGGCGTGCAGCAGAGTAACTATCTTCCGGCAGAGCCGGGGTTATACTCGAAAAAATGAGCCTCCACTATGCCACCCTCGACCTGCTACGCCAGAGCCACCCGGCATGGCGGCTGCTGCGCTCGGATCACGCACCGCTGGTGGCGAGCTTTCTGCAACGCGTTTTTATCGCGCCCAACGTGCGACTGATGGCGCAGGCGGATTTGGCTGAGGCACTGGAAGACGAGCTGTTTGCCCTGCGCGAACGGTTGGGCGCGGCGGCATTCCCGAAGCCAGCGCTTGACTACCTCAACGACTGGGCTAGTACTGAGAAGGGTTGGCTACGCAAGTTCTACCGTCAGGGTTCGGACGAAGCGCATTTCGACCTGACTCCCTCGACCGAAAAGGCAATTGCCTGGCTAGAGACACTCACCGAGCGCAGCTTCGTGGGCACCGAGTCGCGCTTGCTCACGCTGTTTGAGTTGCTCAAGCAAATGAGCGAGGGCAGCGAAACCGACCCGCAGGCGCGCATTGCGGAATTGCACAAACGACGGAGCGAGATCGACGCCGAAATCACTCGCGTACTGGCCGGTGACATTCCGTTGCTGGATGACACGGCGCTGAAAGACCGCTTTCAACAGTTCATTCAGCTTGCGCGCGAACTGCTCACCGATTTTCGCGAAGTGGAGCACAACTTTCGCGGGTTGGATCGGCGCGTGCGGGAACGCATCGCGCTCTGGGAAGGGTCAAAAGGCGCGCTGCTGGAAGGGATTACGCAATGAGTGGTGACAAAGGCCATGAGGTTTTGCTTCAGCCATGCTGTGTGCAGTTGGCTCTTGGCTGTTGCAAGCAGCAGCCGCTGGGTGCGCCCT
>JBGSOE010000397.1:0-22696 GCA_041739295.1 Thiohalobacterales bacterium
GTTGGGCTGGGAGCACATCAATCTGACCGGTGACTACGTCTGGCGGCAAAACCGGAAGGTTGAGGATGGGCAGTTTCGGCCGCTACGCAGCAGTGGAAAGTCTTAGCGTACGATTTTTTCCGAATTCTGCGGCGACCCCAACCTGGCCTACTGTGTCATCCGCTTCGAGGAAACGCACCTCTTTGCGTGCCGCGCAGCTGAAGAAGAGCCGCATCTCGGCAAGCAACGGGCTTGAGCGTAGCTTCAGTGCGGCTGCGGCCGCATGGCTGAGTTTGATGCGAACCGGTTTGCCATGAATTTCCACGGTGCTGTTCATGCGTGCCCACCCGAAGTAGACGTTGCAGGGCTGACGTCGTCCCGATTAAACAAAGTCTGCCACCAGCGGCGTCTTGCGCCAGGATTGGGAAATTCAGCACGTAAATCGACCGGTTGCGCGCGGCTGATGACCCAGCCCGGGAGTACCCGTGAGCCGCTGCTGCCGCAGGAGGCACCGAGATTATTGGGATCATAGATTTTGATGAAGGAGGGTTCTTCAAGGTTATCGGCATAGACAATCCCGAGGTATTCCTCCTGGTGATCGCGACGCAGCAACTCACCAATTTCGTCCAGAAAATGCTGAAATTGACCTGTGGCCAGCGGTGCAGTGGGGACAGTTTCGCCGACATAGTAGACGTACCAATTGCTATCGTTGCGGCTGGCAAGCAGCCCAGTGAGCTCGTCCCACTGTGGCAACAGCAATACCCCATACAAGGGACCGTGAAATTGGGTCATGAACTGAGACATGTTGGATAACCTCACTTTAGGGTTGCAGTCGCCGTTGTGTTGCGCTCTTCAATTAGTCGCGCGAGCGAATCAATCCTGACAAATAAAACGGCCGCACAATGGGTGCGGTGGTCGTTGGAGCGCCGAACTCCGAGGGGATAGAAGCAGAGAGAGATTTTCTCTTCTATACCCATCAGAGATTTATTTCAGAGACCAGGCCGGCCTGAAGCCAACCTTTCAGGTAGCTTGCGACCTGTAGGCCAACCTGCGACGGTTCGATGCGCGCGCACAGGCCACTGCACAGTGCAGCGAAATCAGCGCCTTCACTCAGGCAATCTAATGCCCAGGCCTCGGTATCTTCAAGAGGTCGGAAATAGGTCTGCAATGCGCGACGCCATATCAGCCAAGTATGTGGTTCTCGATAGGCGGCAGGAGCTTCCGGTGCATGCTGCTGATCTATGGCGCTCCACAGCTCCGGTGCATTCCAGCGGAAGACTCGACAGTGTACCGATGCATGCAGGCGTATCCGCATGCCCGGCCACGCTGCTGCGGGAAGATTAGAGAGCGCTGCTTCATCCAGCACAGGATCATCAGCAGCATCGAACGCCAGCGTCAGCGCCCATTCGAGCGCGGCTAATTCTGTAAGTACGGGAGTTTCATGGAAGGGCGCCGTGTCTGCAAGAAATGCGCTGAGATGTCTGCCGAAATACCGGATTGAATAATGTGTCGAAGGATAGGCATCGATGTAGGCACGACAGATCTGCTCAAAAACGTCATCACCTGTAAGCGTATGCAGTGCCGGAAAATCGGTCGTCAACGCCTCCAGCAGACGCAACCGATAGGCGTTCGCATAGATAGCCAGTCGCGCCGCTGCATTGGATCGGGTGTCGGAGCATATTTGCGCAAGCATACAGTCATCGCCATGTAATAGATGGGCGTGAAAACATGTCTGTAGATCGTGTAGGGACTGATGCTTCATGCGGCATCCACATTAGCTAAAGTCCGGGTACCGATGCGGCGCGCCTGATTCAGTTCTGCGATCAGTTCTGTGAGCGGTGGAATGTTGTCGTCGCGTTCGATCATGGTTGATACCGGACCAAAGCGGCGGAGGGCAGCGGCATAGAGATCCCAGACTGCGTCGATGACCGGTTCGTCATGTGTGTCGATGATATAATCGCCATGATTCTGATGTCCCGCGAGATGAAATTGGCGCACCCGCTTGGGATCGATGCCATTTAGGTAATCATGCGGATCGAAGCCATGATTGAAGGCGCTTACGTGAATATTATTGATATCGAGCAGGATCAGGCAGTCGGCGGCCTCGGCCACGGCACTGAGAAATTCCCACTCACTCAGTTGCGAAGTGCTGTAGGTGACGTAGCTGGAGACGTTCTCCAGCAAGAGTTGCCGACCCAGGATGTCCTGCGCCTGCATGACGCGGCTGGCCACATGGCGGATGGCCTCTTCGGTGTAGGGCAGTGGCATAAGATCGTGCAGGTTGATACCGTTTGCGCTGGTCCAGCACAGGTGATCGGAGATCCACGCGGCGTCGATACGCTGTGCCAGGCTTTTTACCTGCTGCAAGTAATTTAGATTGAGCGGCTCAGTGGCGCCGATTGACAGCGAAACACCGTGCAGCACCACGGGATAGTTTGCGCGCACCTGTTCCAGGAAATAGAGTGGCTTTCCGCCAGGGACCAAGTAGTTCTCGGTCAGCGCCTCGAACCAATCGACGTCAGGGCGTTGTTCGATGACATCGAGGTAGTGATTGGGCCGCAGGCCAAGGCCGTATCCTAGAAAGGGGCGTGTCTCGGCAGCGGATTCGTGCATAGTGGAATTTCCTTGTGATCAAAATGAACCGGGCATCCACGTGGATACCCGGCTCGACATCGAGTTACTACATTACATATTGTCTTCCATGACCGTGCCGCCCTTGGCATCGCAATCGGTCTTGGTCATGTTCATCCATCCCTGACCCTTGCAGCTATTGTGACCCTTACAGGAGCTCGAAGCGGTGGCACATTCCGACATGCCCTTACAGGCGTTGACACCGGAACACTTGACCTGATCAGTTGCAGTACTTTCATTAGCGGCGTTGGCGATCGAGGCGGTACTGAACAAAGCGGCAGCGGCCACGGCCAACAGGACACCAGCGGTATTGTGGCTAGACATGATTGTTTCTCCTTAGAGGTTCAATGTTGATTAAGTGAATAAATGTTGTAAGCCGCCGTAACGGGATGCCGAGAAGGTAACTCGATACACCGTTATTTAGTGGATACTGGAGGTTTTCAACAGTACAGCGTTCCCATAGCGCAGCTCAGTAGTATGGAAAATTTCAGGCAATCGACGCGGCTTTCTCCTGTCCTGGATGGGTACGTATCGCAACGCCTTTACCTCCATACCTTTGGGTCTGCCCAGGTTAGTCGCTGGAGCCGATGAATCCTTACAAAAGAATTAACCAATCGGTTGTGACAGTGGTCGCAACGGCTTCGGTCTAATTGTGTGTGGAGCGGGTCGAAGAAGCGCGAATGGAAGTTCATCTGCTACCAAGCCTTTCCCAGAACTGACGACCCGAATTCGCCTCCATGCTCAGATCATTAATAGCCCACGTGTCGATATTGGCGTATCTGGCTGATTTTCATGGAGATGAAACAGCTATGCATTCATACGAAATGGTCGTATTTCCTGCTGGGTTGGCTGATTGAGTATCAGCATGGGTGAGTCAGGCACTGGCTCGGCATGAATTGTTTGGAAGATGCCTCCTGTACGTATAGCTTGAACGCCTCCGGTATCGTATCCGACAGAAACATGCCTGTTTCGACATAGGGGAAGAGTTCATCGTAGCGTCGGATCTCACTTTGGCTGACACGCCGGTAGATATGAGTGCGGTTGAGCTTCGATGTATGCCGCAATCCCGCCGAGGCGATGATCTCGGCGGTCGCGTGCACCGTCTTGGCGTGGTACTGCTCGACACGAGGGGCCTTGTCATCAACCACTAGACTGCGGTAGAGCTTGGGATCCTGGGTTGCGACACCGGAGGGACAGCGGTTGTTGTGGCATGTCAGCGAATGCACGCAGCCCAGAGCCAGCATCATGCCGCGTGCGCTATTACACATATCCGCGCCGAGTGCCAGGTTCTTGACCATATGGAAGCCAGTAAAGATCTTACCTGACGCGATGACTCGTACCTGCTGGCGCAGTCCGTAACCCGTCAAGCAGTCGACGACAAAGGCCAGCGCCTCGCGCAACGGCATGCCGATGGAGTTGGTGTACTCAAGCGGTGCTGCACCCGTTCCACCTTCACCGCCGTCCACGGTGATGAAATCGGGCGTGATGCCGGTCTCCACCATGGCTTTGCAGATCGCGATGAATTCACTTTTTCGCCCAATTGCTAGCTTGAACCCGATGGGTTTGCCTTCTGATAATTCGCGTAATTGCGTAATGAACCTCATCAACCCCAAAGGAGAATCGAAGCTGCTGTGGGTGGCAGGAGAATCTACCTGGGTTCCGGGTTCGACCCCGCGTATACGGGCAATCTCCGGCGTGTTTTTCTCGCCCGGGAGGATGCCGCCGTGGCCCGGCTTTGCACCCTGGGACAGCTTGATTTCGATCATGCGCACGGCATCCAGCGCGGCATTCTTCCGGAACGCATCGGCAGAAAAGTTACCTTCCGCGTCACGGCAACCGAAATAGCCCGTACCGATCTGCCAGATCAGGTCGCCGCCATGTTCCAGATGGTAAGGGCTGATGCCTCCTTCCCCCGTGTTGTGGGCGAAGCCACCGAGTTTCGCGCCCTTATTCAGCGCCAGAATTGCATTTCTGCTCAGTGCCCCGAAGCTCATCGCTGATACGTTCAAGATGCTGGCCAGATATGGTTTCTTGCACTCGGGCCTTCCGACATGGATGCGTAAGTCCGCGTCCACCTTGGAGACATGTATGGCAGCGAGAGAGTGCCCCATCCATTCGTAGCCAGTGCGGTAGGTGTCGATCATGGTTCCGAATGGGACTGTGTCGAGTTCATTCTTCGCGCGTTGATAGACAATATTGCGAAACATCCGATTGATCGGTACACCATCAGTGTCTGATTCCACGAAATATTGACGTACATAAGGACGAATGGCCTCCATAATCCATCGCCCGCGACCGAACAGGGGGAAGTTCCGCCATAGAGAGTGTTTATGTTGAATACGGTCGTAGATGCCAATGGTGGCGAACGGGGCAATGATGATCAACGACCAGAGCACAGGCGGCCAAAATAATGAGAGGACACCGATCAATACGAGTGCACTGATGAATATCTTTGCGAACCAGGTATCCATGATTTCTCCGATGGCTGTATGTAAATTATTCGATGCGAGACACTGCAGCGTGGTATGGCGCTGTCTGCGGGCCCGTTTTTCCACTCAATGGATATTCGTAGGTGTCTTCTAATAGCGTCGAAGCAATCATGAATATATGGCTTTAGTCGGACTAGCTATGGCAATTGGTCGTGTGAGGAAGCTAATCCTTACAGTTTCCGCCGCTGCAGCAATTGTAGGTGGGATGCCGGCCAGCAGGCACGCTAAAGGCATTCAGGATAAATGATCTGTCAGGAACATCCTTGTTCCGCGACCAATCGACATATCGCACGCGATATCTGTCCCACCTTGCACAAAGGAGATCTCATGAATCCGCTCAAACAGCTGCCGCAACAAGGACAATCCATCTGGCTTGACTACATCGATCGCCATCTGTTGATCACCGGCGGCCTGTCCCGCCTCGTGGCTGAAGATGATTTGCGAGGCGTCACGTCCAATCCAGCCATTTTCGAGAAAGCGATTGCGAGCGATACAGCCTATCGTGCTGATCTGGAGAATCTGAGCCGCTCGGGGTTGTCATCAGAAGAAATGCTGGAGCGACTGGTGCTGCCCGACATACGTGCCGCTGCTGACCAATTGCACGAGAAATACGTGCGTACGGACACACGGGATGGCTATGTCTCACTGGAAGTGCCGCCCGCCATGGCGCATGACACCGACGCCACTCTGAACGAAGCGCGGCGGCTGTGGCAAACGGTGGGGCGTGACAACCTGATGATCAAGGTGCCCGCCACCGAGGCCGGTCTGCCCGTTATTACGCAACTGATTGCCGATGGGATAAACGTCAACATTACATTGCTTTTTTCATGCGCGATGTATGCGCGCGTAGCAGAGGCTTACCTAGAGGGGCTGGAGCGGTGCGCCACAGCCGGTTTGCCTATGGATCGTATCGCCAGTGTTGCCAGTTTCTTCGTCAGCCGTATCGACACCGAGGTGGATGCGCGCTTAGTTAAGCGACTGGCATCCGCGGAGAATGCAGCTGAGCGTGAACTGATAAATATGCTGATGGGCAAAGCGGCCATTGCCAATGCCAAACTGGCTTATCAAACCTACGGTAATATTTTTACTGGGCCACGTTGGCAGGTACTCGTCGAGCGAGGTGCCCGTTCCCAGCGCCTGTTGTGGGCAAGTACCGGAGTGAAGAATCCGGCTTACCGTGACGTACGCTATATCGAAGAGTTGATCGGCCCGAATACGGTAAACACCGTACCGCCAGCGACCTTGGATGCTTTCCGTGACCACGGGCAGGTGCGCCTGAGTTTGAAAGAATCGGTGGACGAAGCGGCAGCAACGCTTGAGGCACTGGAGGGTCTAGGTATTTCTCTTGACGAGGTAACAGACCAACTGCTGGATGACGGCGTGACACTGTTCGTCCAGGCTTATGACAAATTACTGCGCAGCCTTACACACTGAATATATATCCGTGACGAATCGGAATAACGCTGCGTCTGCTGATTAACAATTTTTAGAGCTGAGTTCGAATTCATGATGTTCAATCCGTGGATGCTATGGGCCGTGCCGATGGTGGCCTTTCTGGGGTATGCCTCGCACCGTGCGAGTTTGTGCACGGTACGCGCCGTGGCAGATGTTCTGGAAGGGAGACGCTTCGACATGCTCGGCGGTTTCGCACGTGCGGTGCTCTGGGCGATGTTGTTGACCGTGCCCGCGACGTATTTCTTCCCGGAACGATTTCCTGTACCAGCTGCAAATGGTCCGCTCTGGACAGGGCTTCTCGGTGGTCTACTGTTTGGCTTGGGTGCCGCCCTGAACAGAGGCTGTTCATTTTCCACGCTCCAACGCCTCGCCGACGGAGACTGGCGGATGCTCGCCAGCCTCGGTGGTTTTCTCGGGGGTAGCGCACTGTGGTATCTACTGCCGTTGACGAAGGCTGAGCCGGTAATGTCGGAACTGACATTGCACTCCGCAACGTGGCTGGTACCGCTGATGGTGGCATTGGTGGCCTGGGCCGTGCTGGAGTCGTTCCGGCTCTGGCGTCGCCGAGCCAATTTGAAAAGTCTGCAGCACAACCAAAGTTTCAGTCCCGCCGCGACCGCAGTGATTCTCGGGCTGGGTGGTGGACTTCTCTATCTGGGCTTCAGCCCCTGGACGTATAGCAACAGTCTTCAGGCTTCCGCAGGTGCGCTGGTAGGAGAACAATTTTTACCGTCCGCGCTTCAGCTGGCACTGGTACCGGCACTGCTGTCCGGTATGTTTTTTTCAGCGTGGCGACGCGGATCATGGCGGAGTCGCAAACCAGTTCAGGGTTGGGGAGCCAACCTGATTGGTGGAACCTTCATGGGACTCGGCGGCGCATTGATCCCGGGAGGTAACGATACGTTGCTGCTGCGGCTGATTCCTTCGATGACGCCGCACAGTCTGTGGAGTTACTTGATGCTGATCATCGGCGTCGCCTGCGGCTTAATGCTTGCCCGTCGTTTTGGTCTCATGCCGCGCGAGACGACCGGTTGTAGAAGTGGCGCGACGTCTTCGTCCTGATGATCTGTTGAATATGACAGATGTATGCGGATTAATTCATTTTGGTGATTGGTTGCTAAGTGTCAGGAAACGGGCTGAGGTTCGACCAATATGCACACTGGTGAAATGCAGAACACAAACACACAGTTTTTGTTCCGGGTCGCATAGAGGAGCGCCGGCAAACTAGGTGACACGTCTACCCACATATGAAAAATTTACGGTCAAATTGACTCTATGACCAAGCGGAGAGGAATGACAATGCAGATTGCAATGGTGGGGCTGGGGCGCATGGGCGCCAATATGGCACGCCGCCTGATGCGCGATGGACATACGTGCGTTGTGTACGATCACAACCCTGAGGCGGTGGCGCAGCTGGTGGCGGAGGGCGCAGCGGGAGCCGCAAGTCTGCGGGAATTGGCAGAGAAACTCGCGCCACCACGCACGGCCTGGATCATGGTGCCGTCAGGTGAGATCACGGAAAGCGCCGTCATGGAGTTGGCTGATTCCTTCGCCGTCGACGATGTCATCATTGATGGTGGCAACAGTTACTTCAAGGACGATGTGCGACGGGCACGGGAGCTCGCTGAACGCGGCATCCATTACCTCGATGCCGGAACCAGTGGTGGTGTGTGGGGGCTGGAGCGGGGTTATTGCTTGATGGTAGGCGGTAACGCCGCGGTGGCGAGACGGTTGGAACCCGTGTTCCACAGTTTGGCTCCAGGCGGCTCCGGTATCGCGCCCGTGCCAGGGAGAATCTCTGGAGGCAGTGCAGAACTGGGTTGGCTCTACTGTGGCCCAGCGGGGTCGGGCCACTTCGTTAAGATGGTACACAACGGTATCGAGTACGGTCTGATGCAGGCCTATGCCGAAGGGTTCGACATTTTGCGGAATGCTAACGTCGAATCTCTACCCGAAGGTGAGCGATACACCTTCGACTTGGGCGATATCGCAGAGTTATGGCGACGTGGCAGCGTGGTGACTTCTTGGCTACTTGATTTATCAGCGGAGGCTCTGGCGCGCAATCCCGACCTATCGAATTACAGCGGCTTCGTACAAGACTCCGGCGAGGGCCGTTGGACAGTGCAGGCAGCGATTGATGAGGCCGTCCCGGCAGAAGTACTCACTGCGGCACTCTACGCCCGGTTTCGTTCCCGTCAGGTACACACCTTCGCTGAGAAGATGCTGTCCGCAATGCGCCAGGGTTTCGGTGGTCATATCGAGCCGGTCAAATAGGAATCTCCCGTGCCTTCTCAAATAGACCTTACTACACACATCGACCTGCCAGTTGCGTTTCTGCCCCAGGCCGATCCCTGCGTGCTGGTGATATTCGGTGCCACCGGTGACCTGACCCAGCGAAAACTGATGCCTGCCTTGTTCCATCTTGCTTGTATGGGCTGCATCGCCGGACAATTCCAGGTTGTTGGTATCGGCCTCCAGTCAATGAGCGACGATGTTTTCCGTGAGTACTTAAAAGAAAGTGTGGCTGACTCCACTGAGATCAAGGATTTTAATGTTGACGAGTGGCGCGCCTTCGCAGCGCGCATTACGTATCTTTCAGGGGATTTCCTCGATCCATCAACCCATCAGCGATTGGCAGTCCACTTAGACGCTATACCCGTAGGTAATCGTATGTATTACCTGGCCACGTCACCGTCTGCCGCGCCTGACATCATACGGAATCTGGCAGCCGTTGGATTAAACGGAGAGCAGCGCGGCTGGACACGCATCGTTATCGAAAAACCCTTCGGTCGTGATCTGGATTCGGCGCAGGCGCTTAATGTCACGGTGGCGGCAGCCTTTGAGGAAAGACAGATCTATCGCATAGATCATTATCTGGGCAAGGAGACGGTGCAGAACATTCTTTTCTTCCGGTTCAGTAATGCCTTGTTCGAGCCGGTATGGAACCGTAGTCATGTGGATTATGTCGAGATCACCGCCGCTGAGCCTCTGGGCGTGGGGCATCGCGCCAAGTATTACCAGGAATCCGGCGCGCTCAGAGACATGGTGGCCAATCACTTGATGCAACTGCTCGCACTCACGGCTATGGAGGCGCCCGTGGCATTCGACGCTGATGCAGTACGTGACAAGAAAATTGAAGTCTGGCGCAGTATCCGCCCGATGACACCGGAGGAGGTAGCGGACCGCAGCGTGCGTGGGCAATATACAGCCGGCACGATCGGTGGTGAGCATGTGAGCAGTTGGCGGGAAGAACTGACTGACCTTGCTGATTCCCGAACCGAGACATACGTTGCGCTCGACATGCGCATCGACAACTGGCGTTGGGCGGGAGTGCCATTCTACCTGCGCACGGGTAAAAGGCTGGCGCGTCAGGTCACCGAGATCGCCGTGCATTTCAAACATCCGCCCTTGAGTCTGTTTCCTCGCGAGGAAGCACTCACATCCAACGTCATCGCAATGCGCCTCCAGCCAGATGAAGGTATCAGTCTTGCCTTCGGCGCCAAGCAGCCAGGCACGGAACGCCGCGCTGTGCCAGTTTCCATGGATTTTTGCTACCGACAGTCCTTCGGTGATAACCCTCCATCGGCTTATGCAGCACTGCTTCTGGATGCCATGCGCGGTGACGCCACCCTGTTTACTCGGCGCGATGGCGTCGAAGCGCAATGGCGCATCATCACTCCCATCAAAGAGGCATGGTCGGCGCAGAGTGAAGGCATGCTGCCCGGCTATGCTGCCGGATCCGAAGGTCCGATAGAGGCTGACAACTTACTCGCTCGCAACGGCCATTGCTGGCGTTCCATTTTCGACAATGTGGGCATGTGTAATGTCTGAAACCCCCATATTGGCGGGTGATATAGGCGGTACTAAGAGTAATCTGGCCCTAGTTCGCGGCTCTTCTAAAACGCCCGAGATAATGTTCGTTCGTACCTACCAGAATCGTGAATTCACTAGCCTTGCCGAGGTGGTGCACCGCTTTCTAGCCGTCACTGGCCTGTCAGTCACCCGTGCTTGTTTCGGTGTGGCTGGTGCAGTGATGGCAGGGGAAAGTGTATTACCCAACCTGGGTTGGTGTCTCTCAGAACAGGCATTAGCCCGTGATTTAGGGTTGCAGTCGGTCCGCCTCGTCAATGATCTGGAGGCCACTGCGCTCGGCATCGCCACATTGTCACCAGAACAAGTTTACATCCTTAATCATGGCCAATCCCGCCCTGGTGGAAACCGAGCATTGATCGCTGCTGGTACCGGCCTGGGGATGGCCCTGATGTTGCCAGAGGGTCCCGGCTGGCGGATTGCTGCATCAGAGGGTGGCCATGTAGATTTCGCGCCGCGTGACGAGGAGCAGATCGAGTTATTGCGCGTTCTTAAACGACGGTATGGCCACGTGAGTTGCGAACGTGTGGTGTCCGGTCCCGGACTTGTAAACATCTATCGTTCTCTGCGTGATGAAGCGAACCTGGAAGAGCCGGACTGGTTGGCTGACAGGCTGAAGCGCTCTGATGACGCAGCCGCTGTTATTGCTCAGGTGGGGCTGGCCAATGAGGCAGCTATCGCTATCAATACCCTGGATCTGTTTTTGTCCGCCTACGGGGCGGTAGCGGGGAATCTGGCATTGACCGCGTTTTCCACCGATGGGCTCTATATAGGTGGTGGGATCGCCCCAAAATTGCTGGATAGATTTCCGCACAGCGGCTTTATGTCTGCCTTTACGGGCAAAGGGCGTTTCGCTGAACTGTTGGCTGAGATACCTGTGTATATCATCCTGGAACCTATGACTGCCCTGCGTGGCGCGGGAAGTCAGGCGCTCTCCATCCCTTTATGACACGGATGCAAGTGGCGAAGCTGCTCCGTGCCGCATGACAATGTTCCCCTGCCTTAGGGCGCACTGTAAGGAATTGGTCGTTGGAACGACCAATACTAGTGCGAGCCCCGTTATCGATTAATCCGAGCGGATATCTCTCAGCTGATTTGCAATTGGTGATCACACCTGAGCGCTACGCTGACTACATTCAACAGGATGCGCGCAGCGATTGAGAATGACGAATAAGTCCAGGTAACGAGGCGGTCTGTTTGAGTTTCGCCTGAAAAACCATTACGCGCTCTATTGTGCAAAAAATGAAGATGAAATTAATGAAGACCAGACATTACTCTCGACTTAACGCTTTGGTGAAAGGGGAGCCTCACAAGGCAGAATTATGCTCGGATTCATAGAGAAAATTGGCGATTACACACTCTTCAGGCTGCATCAGACAGGACGCATGGGGCTGTTCTTTTCGAATTGTCTGGCAAGCATTGTCACGCCGCCATTCCAGATCTTCGCGGTGACCCGGCAAATTTATTTCATCGGCGCCCGTTCTGTCACGGTTGTACTGGTTACCGGCTTGTTCACGGGTATGGTCCTCGGGCTGCAGGGCTACCACACTCTGACGCGTTTTCACTCTGAGGAATTGTTGGGTTCAGTAGTCGCGCTGAGCCTAATCCGGGAATTAGGTCCGGTATTG
Source organism: Thiohalobacterales bacterium (assembly GCA_041739295.1). GTDB lineage: Bacteria > Pseudomonadota > Gammaproteobacteria > Thiohalobacterales > Thiohalobacteraceae > JAHJQQ01. The sequence continues at coordinate 12,053 of JBGSOE010000397.1, forward strand.
ACCGCGCTCATGGTTATTGGCCGCGCCGGTTCGGCGATTTGTGCAGAAATCGGGATTATGCGCAATTCCGAACAGATCGATGCGCTTAAGTGCATGGCTATCGATCCGTATAAATACATCATGGCCCCCAAAATAGTGGCCATGCTTATATCTGTTCCATTACTTACCGCACTGTTCGATGTGATCGGTATCTTCGGCGGCTACCTAGTTGGTGTCATCCTTCTGGGCGTCAGCGAAGGCGCGTACATCCAGGGTATGTACGCAAGTGTCGCATGGGATGACGTCTGGATGGGCTTGGTTAAATCCGTGATATTCGGTCTTCTGATGGTCGGAATTTCAGCTGCAAAAGGCTATTACATTCATCTGGAACGCAACGGTGCATTTGGGGCGGAGGGTGTAAGTCGCGTTACTACCGATGCTGTTGTGGCCTCGTCGGTAGCGGTCCTGGTATGGGATTATCTGATCAGTGCTGTGCTGATTTGATGAGCGCAAGGAATCTGTACGTTGCTAAGTCAACATAGGATGGAAATAGTGAGCGAGCCACAGGCAAAGATTGCCATTGAGATGATCAACGTGGAGAAATCATTCTGTGGTCAGAAGGTTCTTGATGGCATACAGCTCTCGATTGTCGAGGGAAAGACCACGATCATCACTGGTGCGAGCGGACAGGGAAAGAGCGTGATTCTCAAACATATGCTGGGACTCATACATCCGGACAAAGGTGTTGTGCGCGTCTTGGATCAGGATATCAACAGTATTGGAAAAAAGGGGCGGAGAAGCCTGCGCGAGCACTTTGGAGTGCTTTTTCAGAACGTGGCTCTGTTCGATTCCATGACCGTTTATGAGAACGTAGCATTGCCTTTGCGTGAACGCGGAAAATTAACGGAAGCAGTAATCCGCGCAAATGTTGAAGAGAAACTGTTGCTGATGGATTTGCACGATATAAACCATAAATACCCTACGCAACTCAGTGGTGGCATGAAAAAACGAGTTGGGTTGGCCAGGGCTCTGGTATTGAATCCGAGTATCGTCTTCTTTGATGAGCCAACAACGGGTCTGGATGTTCATAGAAGCAATGAGATCTACCGGTTGTTCTATCGCACCCAACAAGAGCTCGGTTACACCGCAATCATCGTCAGTCATGATGTGCCGAGAATATTTAAATTATCCGATTATGTGGCGCTCCTGGCAGATGGAAAAATACAGGGTTGCATACCGCCGAACGAGTTTCAGCGATCTAAGAATCCTAAAATCAGGGCGTTTGTTGAAACGACCATGGGTTCTATATACCTGAGTGAACAAGAGGAGCAGTCATTCCATGCGCCGAATTAATATTGAACTCATTGTTGGTTTTTTCATGTTGATGGGCTTTCTAAGCTTTGCCTATCTCACCGTCAGGCTTGGTGATATCGGTGTGTTTCCCGACGACGGATATACCCTGACTGCTCAGTTTACCTCTATATCTGGTTTGAAATCGGGTGCAGCCGTGGAACTCGCTGGCGTCCAAGTCGGCAAGGTTGCAAACATCCAGCTCAACAGCGCAGGCAGCGAGGCCCTTGTTACGCTGGCCATCGATCGCGGTATCACTGTTCAAGACGACAGTATCGCCTCGGTGCGCACCGCAGGCCTTATTGGCGACAAATACATCAAATTACAGCTTGGCGGCAGCGAACGGATTCTCAAGACAGGCGATGAAATTACGGAGACTGAATCGGCGGTAGACATAGAAGAACTTATCAGCAAGTACATTTTCCAGAAGGATTGATGGGAGAACATTATGAATAAGCTGATTGTCGTGTTGCTCTTGCTCCCGTTGACCTACATTCCTGGAGTCACACAGGCAGATGTTGCGACCTCAGGTGCATTGCCGGTGGACGAGTTTGAAACAGAAGCCCAACAGGTTGTTGTCTCTGATCCATTAGAGCGATTTAACAGGGGGATTTTCTGGTTCAATGACAAGGCTTATTTCTACGTCATGAAGCCGGTCGCACGCGGCCTGCGAGTGATCCCTGCGCCCGCGCGCAACGCTTTGAGTAATGCCTTCCACAATCTTGCAACTCCGATACGCTTCATCAACGCATTTCTGCAATTGAAATTTCGCGACTCTGGTACGGAAGTGAGCCGATTTGCAATCAACAGCACGATCGGTGTTTTGGGGTTATTTGATCCGGCAGCGAGCCATTTTAATCTGAAACCCAAGGAGGAGGACTTCGGCCAGACCCTTGCACACTATGGGGTAGGTTCCGGCGCATACATTGTGCTTCCGTTGCTTGGGCCATCCAATCTGCGGGATACCACGGGCGGCTTTGCGGATGTCTTCCTTGATCCTATCTACTACATTACTGATGAGGAGGCGCCGGATTACGTTGCAGTGAAGGCAGTCGAAACGGTGAATACCCTGTCTTTAGACAAAGACAGCTATGAAGCCATCAAGCGTGACCGCCTGGATCCTTATGCAGTTATCCGCTCCGCTTACGCACAACGTCGTGCAGCCATGATCAATGAATAGCATTGATACAGATAATTCATATGTGACAAAGGGGCAAATTATGGTAAACATCCCAATCTGCAAGACCGCACATCGAAAGGTTTCTGTAATCTCGACTTATTGGTTGATGCTCGCATCAATGCTGTTTTTGAGTGTGCTGACACGCCCCGGATATGCGGCAAGTGGGCCGATGGAGCAAATACACGTTGCGGTGGAGACGGTTCTTGCAGAACTGCGCACGACAGAATCTGACCAAACAACCAAACGTGCAAAGATATTCGAGATTATCGCCGCTCATTTCGATTTCCGTGAGATGGCCCAGCGAACGCTTGCCACCAACTGGAAAACAACGAGCGCCGAGGATAAGAAACGCTTTGTCGATCTTTATACCCGTCTACTGCAGTCGACATATATGGCTCACATTGAGAACTACACCAATCAGAAAGTCGAGTACCGGAATGAAAGAATACGTAATTCGCAGGCCATCGTCGAGACAGTCATTATCGACGGCGGCACGGAGATCCCCATCAGCTACAAATTGCGCGATGAAGCAGGTGGTAAGTCCTGGCAGGTATACGATGTTGTGATTGAAGGGGTGAGTCTGATCGCCACCTATCGCGGCGAATATGCGGGGATCGTCAAGAACAATGGGATATCAGGGCTCTTGAGCCAACTCGAAGAAAAAATCCGTTCCCTTGAGCAGGCACCAACGACATGATCGAACCCTCGGACGAACTGTTTCAAAGTATGAAAAAGGCGCAAAGTCTTTTCCACTTCTTTAAAGACGGTGAACTCGTGGATATCCCCCGCTATTTTACGCTGTACAAGGCGGCGGAGGGGGAGATAATCTGGAATGAGGGCGAACACTGCGATTACATGACCTTCATAGTGTCGGGATCACTGGAAGTCAAGAAAGAGACAGAATTCAAAGGCAGGCATATCACATTAGCCATCTACGGAGCCGGGTCCATCGCCGGTGAGTTGTGCATGCTTGATCATCAACCTAGAGCGGTTACGGCGACAGCAATTGAGGAAGTACGTCTTTTACTGCTTTCAAGCGACATGTTTGAGCGCTTGTTGGAAGAGCATCCCAGATTAGGAATAAAACTCCTGAAGGGCATACTCCTGTCTACCTCAACACGGCTACGCAAATCCTTTGACCGTCTGGTGACGGTATTTTGAGCCAATGTCTGCTAAATATTTCCATTCATTTAAGGAACCTCTGATTAATTTGATCAAGCCAGCAGATGCAAGGCGCAGGCGGGTGACTCGAATCGAAGCGGAGAGAACGGCGTGAGCCGGCCCGAAGGGCGAGGTGCGTAGCACCGAGTAAAAAACGGAGTTTACCCGGCGTCTGCCGCTTCAGCGGAATAATCAGTGGTTCCTTAGCGTTGCCGATGTGCCCACCACCAGGCGACAATTGGCACGAAGATCCACTGCAGCAACGGTGCCACGCCTACCTTGAGCCACGGCAATACCGGCATCCAGTCGGAATACGCCCAATTACCTTGAGCCAGATTGATTCTCTCGCTCAGTAGTGTGTAGGCGACGGCGGACAAAACCATCACTATGACGATCCTCGTTCTCGGCCAGTTGGTGCGTTTGCCGGCACCGTTCAGGGTTAAGGCGAGGAATAACGCCACTGTCCCGATCATGGCATCGCCCAGGGTGCAATGCGCGATGGCGTACGCGATCCTGCTCAGGCTCGGTTCCGTCCACAGGGTGTAGAGTGGCAACTGTACGATCTCCCACACCAGACTGCAGAGCGTCAGGCGTGGCAGATACCTGTAAAGAATAAACGACCAGGATTCTGGAAGGGTGTACCAGTTCATGCAGCATCATACTGCCAGGGCAGGAATAAGGAAGAAATAGGTGTTGAGCAGGTACAGGCCGGTCGCGATCAGCAGAATGCCGCCGATGGCTTTAAAAACTCTGTGAAATTTACTCAGTCCCGACAGATTTTCCAGCCATCCCATGGCAATCGCACCAAGCAGTATCGGGATGGCCCGTCCCATGGCAAAGGCCAGCAACAGCGCAACCCCAAAACCGGGAGAGCCGATGCCGACAGCAACACCGAGTAGCACTATCAGTGCTGGTGTACAAAATGGACAGATTGCCACCGAGAACGGCACGCCCAGTGCGAATGCGCCCCACGCACTCACTACCGGTTTGGCGCGCAAGTGTAACGCGGGCAGAGGTAAGTTCAGCCATCCCGGCCAGAGCAAACCCAGTACGATCAGCAGAGGGCCGAGTACCAAGCCCCAGGCGCGTCCAAGCAGATGCTGAACCCAGCCGCCACCCAAACTGGCCAGCAACCCGAGTGTCGCATGGGTTGCGAGCATGCCCAGAACAAAGAGCCCACCGAAGAGTGTCGCCTGGCGCGGCGTGCGCGCTTTGGTGACATAGGCGAGCGCAACAGGAATGGCGGCGAGCGCGACCGGATTGAAGCTGAAAACGAAACCCGTTGCCAGTCCGACCCACAACGCCCCAAATCCGCCATGCGATACCGCCTGCTGCAGTGTTTCGGCGTCCATCACTGCGACTCCAGACGGAGCAGGGTGGCCCGAAATTGCGCCGGCGTTGGCAGTGCCGTGAACGTCAATTCGCCATTCACGGCGATGGCCGGCATGGTCAATACGCCAAGCGATACTGCGTAGTCGAGTTCTTCGAGCACATTCACTTCGCGCCAGACCAGGCGGTCCTCGCCGAGTACGGACGCCGCGACAGCGCGGAGTCCGTCCTGTACGCTTGCGCACTTCTTGCACCCTGGTGCGGCTATCACTTCGATTTTGACGATCACCGGGATACCTCGTGCAGACCGTGCTCCAGCGCGTCCAGGATCGGGCATGCATCGGTAGGCTCATCGCTGCCGTCACACTGTTTGATAAGCTCATCGAGGGCGCGCGACATGCTCTGCAAGACACAGAGTTTGTGTGCGATCCGCAGTTTCTTCTCAATAGCTAAGCTGCGCACATCCCCGCAGCACGCGTTGTCCGCCTGCTTGAGTGTCAGCAGTTCTTTGATATCCGACAGGGTGAATCCGCACTGCTGTGCCTGTTTGATGAAACGGATTCGCCGCACGGCTTCATCGTTGTACAGCCGGTAGCCCGCTGCTGTTTTCGATGCGGGCTTAATCAAAAGTTCTTTTTCGTAGTAGCGCAGCGTGTCGGCGCTGACGCCTGCCAGCGCGGCTATTTTGCCGATGGTGTACATGCTGTTCTCCATAGAGTCGTATTACTATAAACCTTGGAGTTAACATCAGGGTCAAGCGTTCAATTGGATATCAATGTGGATGCAGCCCCGGCGCAGGCGCTCAGTCCTGCGCCAGGGCCGATGGAGTCAGGCCTTGCCCAGCCCGGCGGCTCGGAGCGCGTCTTCTTCGACGCCCGCACTCGCGCAGCACGCCGCCAGTTGGCCGTTGATGGCGACCGCTGGAACACTGCGAACCCCCAGCTCCCGGGCACGTTTGGCAACGGTGATATCGTGCATATCAAGGACTGTCACCTCGCACGAGGAACAGGCAAGGCGTTGGACCATATCGATGACGTCCTGACAGGCGGGACATCCCGCGCTGAATACTTCGACTTTGCGTTTTGTCGTCATGGCATTTCTCCAAATGAGTGAGGTTCATGGTGTAGCTAGACTGAAGTCCGGCAAGGTCATCAGCCCGTACACCGTTACGCTAACCCCTGGTCCATGCTCCAAAGTCAAACACTATTTCCGATGCTGCTATCCCGCGCAGCAGGAGAGCTGTTTGACGTCTTTGTTGAAGGTCTGTGCCGCGAGTTTCAATCCTTCGACCATGGTGAGATACGGGAACAACTGGTCGGCGAGTTCCTGCACTGTCATACGATGATGGATTGCTAGCGCCGCTGTCTGGATCAGTTCGCCTGCCTCTGATGCCACCGCTTGCACGCCGAGCAACCGGCCCGATCCTTCCTCAGCGACCAGCTTGATGAAGCCACGGGCGTCGAAATTGGCAAGTGCGCGCGGCACATTGTCGAGGGTGAGCGTGCGGCTGTCAGTCGCTATGCCACATGCGTGTGCCGCTGCCTCACTCATACCGACCGTCGCCACTTGCGGATCGGTGAACACCACGGCAGGCATGGCGGTCAGTTCGAGCGCCACATCGCCACCGGTCATATTGACCGCTGCACGAGTGCCAGCCGCGGCCGCGACATAGACGAACTGAGGCTGGTCGGTGCAGTCGCCGGCCGCGTAGATGTTGGACGCAGTCGTGCGCATGGCGTTGTCGATGACAATGGCACCTTGCGCATTGACGGCGACATCTGCCGTTTCCAATCCCAGGTCACGCGTGTTGGGTGCTCTGCCTACGGCGATGAGTAAGTTGTCGGCATGCAGTTCGTTATGGCCTATACCGAGCACGAATTTATTATTGATGTAAGCGACATGATCGGCCTGGGTATGTTCCAGTACCTCGATGCCCTCGGCACGAAAGGCGGCTGTAACCGCCTCGCCTATGGCTGGATCTTCGCGGAATAAAAGTGTGTTGCGCGCCAGGATCATCACCTTGCTGCCCAGTCGCGCGAACGCCTGGGCCAGTTCCACCGCGACGACCGACGAACCGATCACAGCGAGTCGAGGCGGAATGGTCGCGCTCGCCAAGGCTTCGGTTGAGGTCCAATAGGGTGTGTCTCTAAGGCCAGGGATAAGCGGTATGGCCGCACTGGCGCCGGTGGCGATCAGACAGCGGTCGAATGCCACGGTATGGTCGCGGTCGTCATCCAGGTGCACGATCAGGCTGTGAACATCTTTGAATTCGGCGGTGCCACGCAGCACGCTGATGGCCGGCGTGCTGTCCAGGATGCCCTCGTACTTGGCGTGCCGCAGTTCATCGACTCGCCCTTGTTGCTGGGCAAGTAAACGGTCGCGTTGAATCGTTGGTTGGCTGGCTCCGATGCCTTCATCGAAGGGGCTTTCCCGGCGCAGATGTGCAATGTGGGCGGCACGGATCATGATCTTGGACGGCACGCAGCCGACATTCACACAGGTGCCGCCGAGGATGCCGCGCTCGATGAGGGTGACTCTCGCACCACGTTCGACCGCCTTCAGTGCGGCCGCCATCGCGGCACCGCCGCTGCCGATCACGGCGATATGCAGTTCATTACCATCAGCGGTGGATTTTTCACTGCCTTCAAATTCTCCCCGCGCCTTGTCGAGCAGATCGCCTCTCGTCGAGGCAGTCGGTGCATCGGCAACCGTGGCTTGATAACCGAGCGCCGTCACGGCGTCGGTCAACGCAGCGGGCAACATGCCGGGCTCTGTGGTGAGTTGTGCACTACCGTTCGGAAAAGACACGAGTGCCGACCGTACACCCGGCACGTTCTCCAAGGCTGCTTTTACATGCATCGCGCAGGCAGCGCAGGTCATTCCGGTAATTTTCAAGTGAGTCATGAAATCCGTCCTCTGACGTTTTGGCAACGGCCTATGCCGTCATCCCTGTTGCGCGGGTAATTCGCAGCCATCCGCATCGAAACGGCGGTTGGTCGGCGCAACAAGATCCCAGATGGAAACGGCCAGCATCAGGCCAAGTCCGGTGTAGGTGGCGTAACTGCTCCAGCCATATTTGAACCAGGGGTAGAGCGACAGCAGCACTACAATTGGACCAAGCATACCCAATGCACTCCGATGCCACTGTCGATGACTGAACCAGCCAATCGCATTGACGGCCAGCGCGATCCCGGCGAAAAATGGTAGGAGCGTATTGACGAACAGGCCTTCCCACTGGCTCAAAAAGCCCATCCCCAAGGCCGCGCCGAGGCTGGCGATGGCCGGGAAACACATCCCGCAACCCATGGCGGAAACCAGTGCGCCGATAGAGCCGGCCTTGTCGCCGAGGCGAGTCAACAGAGTGAGTGGATTAATAGCCATCGGTTTTCCTCCTAGAATGTTTGGTCCGGACACTTGCGTGTCCTTTTGAATCTCGCTGGGATCGCGTAACCTTACTTGCGTACCTAAGTACGGAGTCAAGCATAATGGGAGAACCAGCTAAGGACATGACCATTGGCATCCTGGCGAGCGCAGCGGGTGTCAGTGTTGAGACGATCCGCTTCTATCAGCGCAAAGGTTTACTGCCGGAACCGGTTCGTCCTTACGGGAGTATTCGTCGTTACAATGAATCCGATTTGGCGCGCGTACACTTTATTAAATCCGCACAGCGACTGGGATTCAGTCTTGACGAGATCGCCGATCTGCTGCGCTTGGAGGATGGAACCCACTGCGCGGAAGCCAGCCATTTAGCCGAGCACAAACTCAAGGATGTGCGCGAGAAATTGACGGACCTGATGCGCATGGAGATCGCGTTGTCTCAGCTGGTGTCCGCCTGTCACGAACGGAAGGGGGATGTTTCTTGCCCGCTGATTGCCTCGCTGCGAGGGGGAGAATGAGTTGCGCAGTGTCGCGGGGCAGTGTGGTCAAAAGCCGGCTGTTCCCTGGCGTAGGCTTTTTCCGTTTCCTGATCTGTGCCCGTAAACTCCGGGATACCCTGACTCTGCGGTCCTGTACGCAGACGTGGAATGCTAACGCTCGGTACCTTTCTGTGATGAGCAATCGACTAAACAACTTCACCAATAATCGAACGCTAGCTCCGAATTTACACTGGATGGCGCTGATACTCGCGTTCTGCAGCTTTTCTACCGGTTGTGCCGGGGTGAAGGCGCCGGATCTGAAGCGCCTCTATGCACACAGTGGACACGTTTCTGAGCAACCACCCGTCATCCTTATTCACGGCGTGATGGGCAGCAAGTTGAGGGATAGAAACAGCGGGCGGGAGATCTGGCCGGGTGCGATGACGAGACTAATGCAGTCTGACTTCCAGGATCTGGCGCTGGACATCGATCCGGATACGCTGCGACCACTGCCCAGCCGGTTGGAGGCCTTCGATCTCACAAGCAGCATCGGGCAGCGGGATTTTTATGCTGCGATCACGCACACGCTGGAAGACGCGGGCGGTTATACCCGCACGACGCCTGGAATCCCGGTCGATGCAGGTGTACGCCGTTACTATGTCTTCACCTACGATTGGCGTTACGACAATGTAGATACTGCCCAGCAGCTTAGTCGTTTAATCGAGCAGATTCGTACTGATTTTGGCGATCCGGATCTTAAAGTAGATCTGATCGCTCACAGCATGGGCAGCCTGATCGCCCGCTATTACCTGCGCTATGGTGAGCAGGATGTCCTGGACGGCAATGAATTTTCAGCCAATATGCATGGCCGGTCCCGGCTGCGGCGGATGGTTCTGCTCGGTCCCCCGAATCTGGGCTCGGTCGAAGCCATCAAGAGCTTTATTAGTGGTCGTAAAGTCGGGTTTACGCGTATCCCGACTGAAGTACTGGTGACCATGCCAAGTGTGTACCAGTTGTTTCCTCATGCCATCAATGATTGGCTAGTGACGACAGACGGTACGCCACTCGATCGAGACCAATATGATATCGAGGTATGGCGTCGCTTCCACTGGTCGATATTCGATCCTGACGTGCGACGTCGTATAAGCCGCACCTCCGCGACCCCTGAACTGGGTGAAAAACGCTTGCGGTTACTTGAACGGTATTTTGAGAAATCGCTGGAGCGAGCGCGGCGTTTCTCCTGGTCATTGACTGTTCCAGTTGACAATCCTCTGCCCTTAATCGTGTTTGGCGGTGACTGCGAGATGACGCCAGCCAGGTTGGTGGTTGAAGAGATTGAAGGGGAGTCCGTGCTACGGCTTTGGCCAAATGAAATTGCACACCCTCTGTCTGGGATAGACTATATAGATCTCATGCTGGAGCCCGGTGATGGTATGGTGACTAAGGCCTCCTTGCTCGGTAGGCCGGTTCTGGATACCACCGTTCCGCGACACAAATACAGCTTCCTACCGCTGGATTATTCGTTCTTTCTATGTGAGCAGCACGATACATTAGCCAGCAATGTGAGTTTTTTGGATAATTTGCTGCATGCACTGCTAAATCGTGACCCGAGTTTTTGATAGTCTTTTCAGCTCAGCGTTCCAAGAACAGAACTGCATGACCGTCGGGATCGCGCGTCAGAATACCATCCGTTGCACCAAGCGAATCTTTCGGGAGGGCGACTATGCTATTTGAGATCAGTGTTCCGTTTCCGCTGCGCACGATCCTGGGTATGCTTTCAATATATTT
>JBGSOE010000403.1:0-11409 GCA_041739295.1 Thiohalobacterales bacterium
TCCAAATGCAGATGAGTTACAGCGCCACATCACAAAACGCGTCGACTCTGTAAGCGAACTGCTTGCTGAAGGGATATCGGCTTCAGAACAACGTCGCGCTATCCGCAAGCTGGGATTAGTACAGGTTGCGGGGGAATTGGCTCAGGAGTTTGGCATATTGCCCAGCGCTCATGATGTCCGGCATACAATCAAGACTGTACGCGACGCGTGGCTTGGGGATGTCGGCAATCGCCCTGCCGCTGTACTCGGTGCAATTGCAGTTCAGAGTCATATTTTGCGCAACCGCGACTATTACCGTGATGCACTTTCATCAGGAATTGGAGCCATGAGCGGCCGCGAGATATATGGCTATCACAACGGGCAAAGCGACCTATTTCTGTTTACTCACGAAGGCTTTGCTGAGGCCTGTGCAGGATACAACCCTCAGTCCGTAGCCAGTGAGCTTGCGTCTCGGGGGCTATTACATATGAATGATAATCGTCATAAGAGTAAACAGATGATACGTCAGGACGGCACAGCACGCAGGTTACGGCTATATGCAGTTAAAGGGAGCATTCTGGACACTGATTTTGAGCAACCAGCATCATGAAAGGCGGGGCCAATGGGGCTATGGGACAAAATTTGACAGAACCGTTAGTTAGGCCATGACGATGGCGGGGATTAACTGGGCAATGCGGGGCACATGCCCCGCATTGCCCCAATTACAATCCTAGTAAGCACGCTATAAGGCGTTATGAGCAAAGGAGATGTCCCGCGCCCCTGCTGCCCCACGCATGTCGGAGTTATGTCGATAACCGTACGCAAAGATCCTATTAAGTAACCGAGACACTCTATAGAAAACTAGGATGAGCTAATTTTTCCGAGTTCTGCATATTTCCCACCTTCAAGCATTTTTGAGTGAATATTTTTGCTGCGCCGAGAGCAAATACAGTCGCCTCTAATGGGAATAGGGGCAGAAACGGTCCGCGGCGACCAACGCGTCATAAGACTTATTCTGTTTTCTGAAAAAGGATAGCCCGGCATCGATAGTTTAACTGCCTCTACTGCTGTCATTAAGCCAGCAGCAAAAGACAGGAAAGGTAACGCAGCATCCACTTGGGGTTCGGTTTCCTGATGAGTTGAATACATCGGTGCACTGGCACATGCCATCATAGGAACAGGAAGATCGCCGGGAAATAGGCAACATGAGCACGCATCCACATCCGGTATATGTCGAACCAGAGTGGCTTGCCAATTTCTCCCGGTAGTCCCATAGAGCTGGATAGGAGGATATTGTGTCTCAATATGGTAACGAACATTCATTTCATTCGCGGCGGAGATCACAATATCAGGCGTTCCAGGAGGGTGGCCAGACCAAATACTAGACTCATGCAGAGGCCTTGAATCTGTCCTAACGTCAGAAATGCCTGCGGCGTTCAAAAAGCCTTGGCAAGCATCAACCTTCAATTGACCAACATCAGCTTCTGTGTAGATAGGCGATCTATCGAGGTTCCAACGTTTCACGTAGTCCATGTCAATCAAAGTTGAAGTAAACGATCTTCCTGATAGCAATAGAAAATAGAGCGCAGCTGTGCCGACAGAACCAACGCCAATTACCCAGACATCACCAACATCAGCGAATGGCAGTGGCGCAACATCGGGCGCGAGTTCGTTCCGCCAATTCAGAGCATTGATCAAGATCGGCCCTGTGATTGGAGCAAAGTCGTGCGCAAATACCTGAGAGACCGCAAGAATTGTTGCAAGACTTGCTCCAAATGGATATCCAGAATGGCACTCAGGTATCGGCGAAGGGCCAGATCCTACATAGGAATTCCAGCCCGACCCATGTATTACGACACCTTCTCCAGAGCGTCCGAAATGAAGGCGATAATCACCAAGTCTTGGGGCACGTTCACAGAAGTGGCCATATGGATCTGCGGACAGCATTTTTTCCAAGACCATACTGCGCAATGAATTACCGCGCCATGGCAACATTGGATGTAAATGTGCATCAGGAAATGCCACAGCGATTGATGGCGTCATTCGACTAAGTAAATTTGCAGCCGTTAGTATGGCCGCTTGACCCTCGTGAAGAGCAACATAATCTGGATCGGCGGTAATAGTAATCCATTGTTTTGGACTGAGACGACGCGCTGCGTAACGAATGGTGCGATCATCACGCTCATCGCGCCATTGCCGCTCATCCATGGAACTCACCCGGAATAATAATTACATCGGAGGAGTCGAGCTGAGTCCACTTATCAGTATTGGAAAACATGTAGGCAACTGCACCATCAAGGCTCGGCAGATGGCTACCGTAATCGGGTAATACTAGTGAACTATAACCAGGGTATCGAATGCGCGCACCCTCGATATCCCCAGCGCTATGATAGGCAACTCCTGGATGCGTGTGCACTTGTGCAACAATTTGTAATGAATAGCGAGCAGCAGCTTGAACGACCGCAACCATAGCACTGGATTCGACGACGAAACTACCGGGCGACGTTTCCGCCCTAGGTCTGTATGTTGCAACTGCGATGGTGTGTGAACCATCCGTGCGGCCAAGCAGATAAGCCACACCTTCATGCTTCTTCCGCAGTTCTGGTGCAAGACTTAATTCTAGACTAGAGATACACGCATAGGTGATCAACAACTTGGGACCCTGCGGCTCCTTTTTACATCGATATTTCCGTTTAGATGGCCTTAAAAGGCGACTGATGGATTTAATCATCGATTTACCCAGTCCTACCCTTATAGGTTGCAGCTTTAAGTTCGACAGCAATTCTCAATGCCATTGCGGCAAGGTTTCTACAACCTCCTGTGTACGGATTGGATCTCCAGTCTCCAATGGTCCAATCAGAGTGAGGACCGCGCGCGTCTTCCGATCTATAGGCAAGACGATTCCAAGGAGCACATATCACACCAGAATTATGGAAAAACGCTCCCCCGCAGGGGATGTCTTTTAGCTGATCTACTGCCTTTGATTCGGCGTTGTACCAATGCCAGGCGGGAGGAACGCTAGGATAGCGTTCGCAATCGCAATAGAGCCAGAACCTAGTTCCGTCACGTGCAGGCAATCCGATTTCAAAAGTGACGGCAGTAAACAGTTCAAGGTGCCATCCCCTGCGAAGCGCAATATGCTTGAGTGGCTTGATCTCTTCCTCGATAGTCAACTCGGCTACAGTTGTCATGATCAGACACCTGACCCCGTCGCCACCAATTCGAGGATTACCGTACCGCAGAGGCCAAAGCTGACAAGTGGTCGCTCCACCGGCTGGAGTACTTCCCCATCGTGGACTAGATCAAATGAGTCGCCCTCTGCGAGATGCTGATCTTCGACTACGGCAGCAATAACGTCCTGCACCTTAGTAGTTTTCGCGAAGGTCCCAGTGAAAACGCCACTCGGTGTAGCTATTTCAAGAGTAAGTTCGTCATGCATTTTTCTATCCTCTAACTGTGAATGAAAAAATCACGTTTAATAATCCTCAAACTACTGAAATATATACTTAATAATACATTTCTTTGCTTGAGCCACATGGGTATTATACATATTTATTAGCTACTGTCTAGCTATTTATAAGCTAATATTTGTTGAAAGTTCCAGGAGAATATATATAATTAAATGAGGCATTCAGAGGAGGAGGCATTGTGAATATCAAACGAACCATGACATTGAACTTAAGCGCCTCAGAAATGGAGGCACTCGAAGTTCTTTCAGAACATAAGGGCCTTTCAAAGACAGCATTGGTTAAACAGGCATTACGTTTGTTTCAATCTATTGATGGTCGTATTGAGTCTGGAGAGAAGGTGTTTTTTGAAAACCCAAAAACGAAAGAAAAAGCTGAGTTGATGGTGTTGTGAGAATATGGTTATGAAATCTCTAATCGGCGTATACGATCTCTTCAATCGACAGACTAATGCGTATGAAGACGCATCATTGTTTGAAGGCATCGATGAAAAAAATTTGCAGGATTTCGAGACACACTGGATACCACTATTTCATGAAGCAAAGCCAGATGAGATTACACGTGAGACCATTTTAGCTGCAAACATGGAGGACGCAGGCTGGGAATGGCGTAAGGTCGAGAGCGATATCCGTGATAAAAAATTATTGTATGAAATATTCGCGCTGGAGTGCGCTGGAATTACGCAAGGTCTTATGCTGGTAAATAAACTGTATTCTGGGAAGCATCCAGAACATGAAGGCGAATACTTGATATATGTCGAATTAGTAGCAACTGCACCTTGGAACCGAGACAGGCTTGTTCCAAGCCCAGTCTATTCTGGTGTTGGCCGGACTCTTATCAGCACAGCGATCAGCTTGAGTATTGATGAAGAATTTAAAGGTCGAATCGGTCTACACTCATTACTCGGCGCAGAAACGTTTTACACAAATATAGGTATGACTGATTTAGGGAAGGATGAAAAAAAGAATGGCCTCCGCTACTTCGAAATGACTGAAGAGAGCGCGACAGCTTTCCTTAAAGGTTGAAATACATTCTATATTTAGCGATTGAAAAATATTATATAAGGAGAGAACCATGAAGATGCACATTTCCAGGGACAAACTCCGGCGAGATATTCGTCAGGATGTCGGCCTGGATACTGATGCCGGGATCCCGATTCAAGACACGGGAATGTTGAAGTTATTTGTAGATAGCAAAGACACGCGTGTTGGTGAAAAGATTCTGCAAACAGAAACGGTAGAGCTTAAGCATGCATTCGGCACGCTTATACGACAACTTCGTCGAGAACGTGGCCTCAATATTGAAACTCTAGCTGCCAAATTAACAATACAAGTTGAGGAGCTTCGCGCCATAGAACACGATCCAAACTTAGATCCAAGACCACGTACAATCCATAAATTGGCGCAGTTTTTCAAACTACCAGCACTAGAACTAATGAAGCTTTCTGGTGTTGCTGAGACTCATGATCATTCTTTTTCTGATCAAGCTCTAAAGTTTGCTGCCAGTTCTGATGACTTATCTAGCCTTTCGAAAAAGGAGCGGGCGATTTTGCATGCGTTTGTGAAATTTCTGAGCAGTCAGAAATAAGGATGGATGGCGAATGAGCAATAGTGAAATCGGGGACGAGGAAGAACGTGATATTGATGAACTAGTAAGGCGGATCATCCGCGATTTAGATAACCCCGAACCACCCATTCCCCTTGAACAGGTACGTGAGCTATTACGGCTAGACTTAAGCTATTACAGCACATTAGATCCTGGCTTTATAAGTTCTTTCGGACACCGCATAAAGCTAGCTGGGAAACGCATTGCAAGTCGATCCGGACAAATTATCAACGCTCTTGCTAAAGCCAATCTGCTAGGACTATGGATACCCGATGAAAAGAAAATTTTAATAGATGAAAATGTCCCGGGACCTAAGCAGCGATTCCTTGAAACACATGAGATTATTCATAGCGTGATTCCATGGCATCAGGATTTCTTATTGGGCGATAATGAAACTACGTTAAGTCCTGCATGCCATGCCCAAATCGAGGCCGAGGCTAACTACGGTGCTGGCAGGCTTCTTTTCCTTGGGCAGCGATTCGTTAATGACGCTAGAGATCTCAATCTGACCTGGAAAAGCATCAAGACACTCAAGAAGAACTATGGCAACACTCTCACAACTACATTGTGGCATACGATAGAGCAGCGATATCCAGAAGTTCCGGCTATTGGCTTGATTAGTCGGCATCCAAATCATCAACATATCGGAGGTGGCCCGGATGGTTCGGACTGTAAACATTTCGTACGGTCGTCCGGCTTCCGTGACCAATTTCCCGATATTAAGGCAGATGATATCTACAAAATTGTACAAGGCTATTCAAGCTTTAATTCAAAAGGGCCGGTTGGCGATCTATCGACAGTTCTTATAAATGCAAATGGGGAAAGTGTGGAGTTCTATTTTGAAAGCTTTTGTAACTCTTATGATTTGCTAACACTTGGTGTCGTAATTACGTGAGTGACTTGTAACAACTAAAAATAGTCTTCGAAGATTCCCGCGATCAATATTTGCTCGCTTTGGGCTTCCGATATCCTAAAGACATATTACAAAGCATCTTAATAATGCTTTATCGTTTTCATACTGCACGTTCTAATCTAATTAAAACCACAATCGATTATCAGAACCATTTCGCTCTATACATAGATGGACACCCACACTTTGGCCGTCTACCCGTCTACATAGCGTCTACACGAAAAAGCCCGCACAAGGCGGGCTTCGGTAACTCTTTGATTAACTGGTGCCGTTGAGAGGAGTCGAACCTCCGACCTACTGATTACGAATCTGGGCATAAGACTGTAACTTTATGCTTATTTTAGTGTTTATAGCGCACAGTGCAGAACTTGAGCGCACATCACTAAAACCTCTAAAACAGTCAGTTAGCGCACATTTCAGCTCACTGGCGAACTTAGAGGCTATTTCGCACTGTACCACCAGCGTACCTTTTTTAACTCTGGGCTTACTACATCCAGAGTCTGTCATGGAAGCCGTCTCCTCGCGGCCAGTTGCACTGGCCCAATACGCCGATTAGACACCTCTGCACGGCCAAGCCAGTATTGTCTTACTTTCCGTCTTACTGAAATGAGGCAACAATGGAAACCGTAAAAGTATCGAGCAAAGGGCAATCGTCATACCCAAGGCGCTGAGAGAATCGCGGCACATCAAAACCGGGACCGAATTCGTCATTTCCGCCGTGGGCGACGAACTGAGGCTGACACCTGTCCCCTCATTCGAAAAAACTTCGCTCAAAAACGCTGCCGGTATTTTGCACCGGCGTGGCAGGAAATACCTCGGTGAAGAGAAAACCAAGCGGGCTATCGGACAGATGATTGAGACTCAGGACAAGGGGACAAAAGCCCGATGATCGCGCTCGATACCAATGTCCTTGCCCGCTTTCTCCTGAATGACGACGAGAAGCAATACCGGACAGCGGTGTCGCTCTTGCAGAAGAAGCAAGAATACACGGCCCCGCCCTCCGTGTTACTGGAACTGGTATGGGTGCTTCAGGTCAATGACTGTACCCGGGACGAGATTGTCACAAGGCTGCGCGCACTATTCGGACTACCGAATTTCAAGCCGATGTCGTTTGAAAGTATGGCCCATGCCATACGGTGGTACGCAGCAGACATGGATTTCGGTGGCGTTATGCACTTGACGCTGTGCACGAAAACCGATGGCTTTGCGACCTTTGACAAGGCGCTTGGCAAGCAGGCGCGGAAGTCGGCCGCCTTTCCGCCAGTGTCGGTCGTCTAACAACCGCAGAGCGACCCTATTTTTAAGAACCGTTAGTGTCCCTCAGTGACACATTTTTCTGAATAAGAATCTTCCCGATTGATCATGCCCCAATTCTACGGACACCGGGTCATGGTCGGTATCGAAGCCGACTCAGCGGACGAGGCCATCGCCAAGGCCCAAACACTGTTCGATCAGGGTGATCTCTGGCAGGATTCCTTGGCTACTCTTCTCTGCGGATTCGCGCTCCGCCAAGCGTCCGAAGCCCGCAAAGGCCTAGATATAAACATTTATAAAACAATGTTTAATGCGCCGACACTTCAAGCGGTTGGATTGCGATATTGGCTACCTGGAGGGGAAACAACGGTCCTTTGAGCACACCCCTGCATGTTCCGTTATGTAGGTTATTGTTTACAACTACCGACGTAATGGAACAATATTGCCGCATGGAGAGCACCTACCAACACATCCTGGATCTAGCCCGCACGCAGGGGCTCATCCGTCCCCGCGACATTGCCGCGCAGGGGCTGCCCCGTGTCGCGCTTACACGTCTGGTTCGGCAAGGACTGCTCACCCGTGTTGGTCGCGGTCTTTATGCGATTCCGGACCGCCTGGTATCGGAACATGGTTCGCTGGCCGAAGTCGGGCGCAAACATCCGCAAGCGATTGTCTGCCTGCTATCGGCGCTGCGCGTTCACGACCTCACCACGCAGTCACCGTTCGAGGTTTGGCTGGCCATTCCCAATAAGGCCCGCGCACCGAAGATGGACTACCCACCACTGCGCATCGTGCGCTTCTCGGGAGCTTCGCTGACTGACGGCATCGAGGAGCATCAGGTCGATGGCGTGACCGTGCGCGTGACCTGCGTGGCGAGAACCGTGGCTGACTGCTTCAAGTTTCGCAACAAGATCGGTCTTGATGTGGCACTTGAAGCGCTGCATGAGTCCTGGCGAGCCAAACGGGTGAGCATGGATGAACTCTGGCACTATGCCACCCTGTGCCGCGTTGCCAATGTGATGCGCCCGTACATGGAAAGCCTGTCATGAACGAACGAAACGTGGCGGCTTCTGTGCGTGCCCGGCTGCTCAATCGCGCACGCGAGACGAAGCAGGATTTCAATCTGGTGCTCACCCGCTATGCCATTGAGCGCCTGCTTTACCGGATCAGCATCTCAAACCACGCAGATCAGTTTCTGCTGAAAGGCGCACTGCTGTTCGACCTCTGGTTCGATATCCCGCATCGTCCGACCAGGGACGCTGATTTTCTGGGATTTGGATCGGCTGAACTACCGCACATTGAAGGCATCTTCCGAGAGATCTGCGCGATCGAGACACATGACGGCGTGGCGTTTCAGGCTGACACCGTGCGTGCCGCCGAGATCCGCAAAGAGGCCAGTTACGCAGGTGTGCGCGTTACGCTGCTGGGTGTGATTGATGGCGCGCGCTGCCAGATCCAGATCGATATCGGTTTTGGCGACGCTGTTACGCCGGGCCCTGAGGATGTCGAGTACCCCGTCATGCTGCCCGGGTTCGAAGCACCGAAGCTGCGCGTCTATCCACGCTACACCGTGGTCGCGGAGAAATTCGAAGCACTGTCATCCCTTGGCATCGCCAACAGTCGTATGAAGGATTACTTCGATCTCTGGATACTGGCCTGCCACACCGATTTCGACGGCGATATCCTCCGCCAAGCCGTTCAGGCAACCTTTGATCGCCGCAAGACGGCACTGACTGCGCAAGCCCCCTTTGGTCTCACCGACGCGTTTGCGCAAGATCCGCAGAAGCAAACGCAGTGGCAGGCGTTCCTGAGAAAAAACAGACTGGAAGCGCTGACACTGGATGAAGTCATTGCGGCACTGAGCACCTTCCTGTTGCCGGTCATTGAAGCGGCCAACGTCAATGCGGCCTTTCCATGTCGTTGGCAGGCTGGCGGTCCTTGGTCGCCAGCAGTGGCTGGCTGGCACTCCGCTTAGAAACCAATCCGCTCCCGCTGCTCATGCCACAGCGCGGGCGAGTCCACCGCCAGATCAAACAGCGTCACATGGCGTGTCAGCGTATCGAACGGATCGTCATCAGCCAGCGCTGAGAGACTCACTTTGCGCACCCTCCCAGGCGAGCATGCATCGCTTGCGATGCTCTCCCCAGCGTGCCATGCCCATCAGGCCGTTTTCTTGTATTACCCGGTGACATGGAATCAACCACGCCAAGGCATTCCCAGCGATGGCGGCGCCTACCTCCTCTTCAGATGAGTGCGCAATGGCGTCAGCCAAGCCGTGATAAGTCACCGTCCGCCCCGAAGGAATGGCCAGCAATGCCTCCCACACCTTGAGTTGCAAGGTGCTGCCCGCTACGCAAAGCGGCAGGTTGTCCGGACGGGGTCTCGATATAAAGGCATTGGCCAGCCGGTTGAGCTGCTCATCAGACACGGGCAGCCAATGCGCGTCTGGGAAATCGACCCGCGCGACGTGTCGCAAGGCCATCAGTGCATTGGGGACGTCGAAGAATTCCAGGCGACTCAGGCCGCGTGGCCCCCAGATTACATAGGCGCGGCCGAAAGGGGTATCGATCTCCCCATCATGCATCGTCAGGCCTGCGGCGTAGCGCTTGAATTCCCCAGGCGTCATACCTTCATAACGGATGAACAGGTCATGCAGCCGCGCCGTGCCGGATAATCCGCAGTGATGAGCGGTTTCCAACAGACTGCGGGCATCGGCCAGCGACGCGCGAGCGGCGTCCCTGGTGAGGTGCTGAACAAATCGTTTCGGGCTCACGCCTACCCGACGGGTGAACACGCGTTGCAGGTAATACGCGGACAGGCCGACACGCGCAGCCAGCCAATCCAGGTCGGGTTGTTCCCGCCAATGCTCAGTCAGAAGCTCCAACGCCAACTGGATGCGCCGGGCATCCCGTGAGGTCGCTGCCGAACCGAATTCCTCTTGCTGTGCTCCGTCGCTCATGGCCTTGTCCGGCTACCAATACTGTGGGTATCGCCGCCCTCTACCCAGGTTATTGAACACCAACGCAACCGCCAGCAACAGTAGCGATCCCAACGCTGTCGGCCAGACCAGGAAGCTCCAGTCGGGCTGTATCAGAAACACGATAACCGGGTTGGAACCCGCCGGC
Source organism: Thiohalobacterales bacterium (assembly GCA_041739295.1). Classification (GTDB taxonomy): domain Bacteria; phylum Pseudomonadota; class Gammaproteobacteria; order Thiohalobacterales; family Thiohalobacteraceae; genus JAHJQQ01. The sequence goes on from JBGSOE010000403.1 coordinate 10,341, forward strand.
GGATGTACGCAGCGCAAGGCCATCATCACCGCTACGGCCGTGGCGGTGGCCAGCGCCATCGGTAACGGGCCGGGCCGGGCCGGGCCCCAGGAGGGTGAGTGTGGCAAAGCCGATGGCCGTGCTCAGCACATGTCCGAACAATACATTGCGTGGCTGGGAAAAGGGTAACTCAGGAAAACCGAAGACCAGCACACACGAGGCCCCGAAAGATCCCAGTACCAGAGGCAGTTGCAGATCCATACCAAGGCTGGCGATCAGACCGATGGCCAGCGCACTGCCCAGCCATCCGAGCAGAATCTTTCTTGCGGGCGGCCTGGCTGGCAAGAGGGTTGGTTGAGCGTTCATGGCTTGCCTTGATGGACGGTAAAGCATCATTACAACCCACAGCAGCTGCCGACACGACCCGATTCTTGCGCAACATTGTCTTCCGCGACCAACAGACCCAGCAGCACTCCAAGAGCCAGCGGGTCTGCGCGGCCGAAACTGTGCTGACGAATTCTTCCCTCGCGATCGATGACGATCAGGGATGGTGTGCCCTGCATCTCGTACGCGCGCATGGTCGCTGGAATCGGATCGTCCGTGACGGCCGCATCCACGCCCACCGGATGCGTGATGCGGTATTCGTGCAGGAACGCCCTCAGCGCTACAGGCGACATTGCTGCATGGTGCTCGAAGACGGTATGCAGGCCGATCACGACCACATCGCCTCCAGTGAACAGGCGATGTACGCGTTCGGCCAGTGGCACGCCATCGCTGACGCAGGCCGGACACAGCAGTTGAAAGGCATGCAGCACGATGACCTTGCCGCGCAGTGCCACGAGACTCAGCGGTTGGTCGGTATTGAACCACTGGCTGACCTGCCAGTCCGGTGCCGCTGGAAACGTGTTCATTGCAATCTACTCCTTGTCACGCAGACTGCTGAACACGTAGTCACGATCTTTCAGCGGCGCATGGCAGGAGAAGCAGGCGTTTTTGGCATCGGATCGCACCACCCGCTGAGTTGGGTCGCCCCCACCGAAGCCCTCGAATCCCCAGCCGCCGGTTTCGGCAAACTTCTTCGCGTCCTTGT
>JBGSOE010000053.1:0-3369 GCA_041739295.1 Thiohalobacterales bacterium
TCATCCTGGCCTTCTCCCGAGAGGGAGAAGGGACTCTTCTTTATTCACCCACGGGAACTTTCAAGTCCTCTGTCATCGCCAAATGAAGTAGGGCTGCAAGCAACGGCTTCACTGATCCCCAATCAATATTATGTGCGACAGACTCCATAGATCATGACAAGCATGCGTTCACTCCCCGCCGGCGTCTGGGCTCTAGGCCTGGTCAGTCTGTGCATGGATGTCTCGTCGGAGATGATTCATAGCCTCCTGCCAGTCTTCCTGGTCACCACACTCGGTGCCAGCGCGCTCATCGTGGGTCTGATCGAAGGTGTTGCTGAGGCTACGGCACTCATTACCAAACTGTTCTCCGGCCTGCTCAGTGACCGCCTTGGCAAACGCAAGCCACTGGCCGTAGCAGGCTATGGTCTGGCGGCTCTGACCAAACCAATCTTCGCACTGGCCAGCTCCGCCGGTTGGGTGCTGACCGCACGCTTCGCCGATCGTATCGGTAAGGGCATCCGCGGAGCACCACGCGATGCGTTGATCGCCGATATCACACCGGACTACCAACGTGGCGCCGCCTATGGTCTACGTCAGTCACTGGATTCAGTCGGCGCGTTAGCTGGACCGTTACTTGCCATCGTACTGATGGGCGTGTTCGCTCAGAACATCCGCGCAGTGTTCTGGGTCGCCGTTATACCTGCCCTGCTCGCAGTGGTCATGTTGGTGTTCGGCGTACGCGAACCAGTACACGCCGATACTCAGCATCAGCGCCCGCCAGCCTTGCAGCTGAGCGACCTGCGCGCCTTTGAACCTGGATTCTGGCTGGCCGTTGTACTCGGTGGCGTGCTGATGCTGGCACGCTTCAGTGAAGCCTTTCTGGTACTGCGTGCCGAACAATTACAGCTGAGCCTGACATGGATACCCCTGGTGCTGGTCATTATGAATGTTGTGTATGCCGCGACCTCATACCCGGCGGGCCGCTTATCAGACCGAATTGGTCGGCGTGCATTGCTGGAGACCGGCGTCGGCGTATTGATTATTGCCGACCTTATTCTCGCCCTACTGCCGACGTTAGAGTGGGCCTTATTTGGCATCGCGCTGTGGGGTTTGCACATGGGACTCACACACGGCATCCTCGCCGCGCTGGTGGCCGATGCCGCCCCTGCGCATCTGCGCGGCAGTGCCTTTGGTGTTTTCAATCTGGTCAGTGGCGTGGCACTGTTATTGGCCAGCGTGTTGGCTGGGTGGCTATGGGATAGCCACGGCGCATCAGCTACCTTTCTGGCGGGTGCTGGCTTTGCGCTGATTGCTGCGGTCGGGCTGCTGTTTGTACACCGCCGCGGCAACCATGCCAGCCATTACTGACCGGCTACCGAAAAAATAAGAGTCCCTTATCCCTCCCGGGAGAATGCCAGGATAAGGGCGCTATTATCCATACAGATATTTATTTCACCCCTCACCCCAAACCTCTCCCCAAAAAGTAAGGGAGTTTGTTGAGTATCTGCGCCCTTAAATATATTTTGCTTGGCTTAACCCTTTTCGCTCCGCCCTGCGTTTACCTCTGTCAGAACCCACATAAACCTCTGACAGGAGTAGACCACCATGCGTAAGTCACCAGAAGCAGCGACCGTATTCCTATTAACGACTCTCGTGGTCGCCCTGATCGGCTGCAGCAGCCAAGATACCGAACGCCTTGCAGAACGCAAACCCGAGCCACCACAGTTTAATACACCCCAGCAGGTGCCGATTGCTCCGCAAGGCGCACTGATCCGTGATGAAAACAAACAAGAAGCTGATCTTGTCTCCCCAAGCACCGCCGGCCATGTAGCAAAAGAATCCAGATATATGATTGGCGCAGATCTCGCCGCTGCGCGGATGGCCAGCGAACCGCTCGATCGTGAAAACTATGCGCACTACCTCACCAACCCCATTCAGCTCGCCGCTGAAAATCCGATCTCAACATTCAGCATTGATGTCGACACCGGCAGTTACAGCAATGTGCGACGCATGCTCCGCGAAGGCCGACTTCCGGTACAGGACGCCGTGCGCATCGAAGAACTGGTGAACTATTTCAGTTACGACTATCCGCGCCCCAGCTCAACCGAACAGCCATTTCGTGTCAGCACCGAAATGGCCGTCACACCCTGGAACTCGAAAACCCATTTATTGCAAATCGGCATTCAAGGCTATGAAGTTGCGGCCAATGCACTGCCCGCGGCCAATCTGGTGTTTCTCGTTGATGTATCGGGCTCAATGGAATCACCCGATAAACTTGGATTACTGAAATCCGCGCTCAAACTGCTTAGCAAACGCCTGCGCCCCGAGGATCGCGTCTCGATTGCTGTGTACGCCGGCGCTTCCGGTGTTGTTCTTGAACCGACGGCCGGTAATGACAGCTTCAAGATCGAACAAGCCCTCTCCGCGTTAAGCGCAGGTGGCTCTACCAATGGTGCGGCCGGCATCCGCCTGGCCTATGAGCTTGCCGAACGCGCTTTCATCAAAGGCGGCATCAACCGCGTAATGCTTGCCACGGATGGTGACTTCAATGTTGGCACTACGAATTTCGAGGCATTGATCGATCTGGTCGAAGAGAAACGCAAGAGTGGCATTGCCTTGACCACGCTCGGCTTCGGCTCCGGCAATTACAACGACCAGCTAATGGAGCAGCTCGCCGATGCCGGCAATGGCAACTATGCCTACATCGATACCTTGCTCGAAGCACAGAAGGTACTCGTCGATCAGGTCGGATCAACCTTGCAGACCATCGCCAAGGACGTGAAGATCCAGATCGAATTCAATCCGGCCGTAGTTGCCGAATATCGCCTGATTGGTTATGAAAACCGCGGGCTCGCGCGCGAGGATTTCAACAACGACCAGGTCGATGCCGGCGAGATTGGCGCTGGACACAATGTCACGGCCCTGTATGAAGTTGCCCTGGTCGGTAGCGGCGGAACGCGGATTGATCAGCTGCGCTATGGCAAAAATCAGATCGGCGCTCACTCAAACAGCAACGAACTGGCCTTACTACGCTTGCGCTACAAAGCACCGGATGGCGACACCAGCAAGCTAATCGAGTCACCCATTCTCACACGCGATATCAACACCCGGTTGGCAGACACCTCCGAGCGATTCCGCTTCGCAGCGGCCGTAGCCGGTTTCGGACAGCAACTGCGCGGCGACAACTATATGGAGAAGTTCAGCTATCCACAGATCCTCGAACTGGCCCGTAACGCACGCGGCAAAGATCCGTTCGGCTATCGCGGAGAATTTATTCAACTGGTCGGACTCGCCGCATCACTGAGTAATGCGCAACCACCACAAGCGCAGGTCGACGACGATTGATGCTCGACACCCCCTCTCCCCCAGGGAGAGGGTTGGGGGTGAGGG
>JBGSOE010000439.1:0-8797 GCA_041739295.1 Thiohalobacterales bacterium
TGGCCATCAACGACCACGGCCGCACGACGGAAACTGCGGCACTCGCCGCAACCATCCGCGCACAAGGCGGCCGCGCACTGGCAGTGGATGCCGATGTGACCGATCGCACTCAGGTGCTGGCGATGACCGCACAGATCGCCGCTGAGCTGGGTCCAATCAACATCCTGGTCAACAACGCCGGCATCGTGCTGGTAAAACCCTTTCTGGAACTCAGCGAGGCGGACTGGGATCGGGTATTGGCTACTGATCTCAAATCGGTATTCCTGTGTTGCCAGGCGGTACTGCCGTCCATGCTCGAGCGCGGTAGCGGCTGCATCATCAACATCGCCTCGGAACTTGGTTATCTCGGACGTGCGCTGTATGCGCCCTACACAGCCGCCAAGGGCGGCGTTATCACGCTGACGCGTTCACTGGCGCGCGAGTTCGCACCGACCGTCCGCGTGAATGCCATCGCGCCTGGGCCGGTGCGCACTGAGATGCTCGAATCAGAGATGGTCATCACTGGCCATGATGAATCTGAAGGCGTGCCTATGGGACGCATCGGCCGGCCCGAGGAGATCGCCGCCACGGCGGTGTTCCTGGCCTCCGATCAAGCCAGCTTCTTCTGCGGCGAAACCTTAAGCCCCAACGGCGGCATTCTGATGAAGTAATGAGGTGTTAATGAACGAAGTGATGATGCAATGTATGACCTGGGTTGATTACCAGCGCCGCGTGGAACAGGACGGAGCCATGGTATTCATACCCTGCGGGGCACTGGAGCAGCACGGCCCGCATCTGCCGCTGGGCGTGGATGCCTTGCTCGCGACGGACATCGCGCGGCTAGTGGCGGAGCGATGCGGCGGCATTGTCGCCGCACCGCTCAACTATGGTTATAAATCCCAAGCGCGTTGCGGTGGGGGTCAGTGTTTTCCCGGCACCACCAGTCTGGACGGCGACAACCTCACCCAGCAGCTGCGCAGTATCATCCGCGAACTGGCGCGACATGGTGTGCGCCACCTGGTGGTGGTCGACGGTCATTATGAAAATCAGTGGTTCCTGACCGAGGCGATCGAGTTGGCGGTACGCGATCTGGGAGCCGATCCTGGCCTGCGCATCCTGCGCACCGAATACTGGGAGTTCTGTCCGCAGACCGTGCTCGATAAAGTGTTCGAGAACGGCTTTCCGGGTTTCGCGCTGGAGCACGCCGCGCTGATCGAGACCTCCATGATGTTGCGGCTGCATCCGGAGTTGGTGTGGATCGACCGTATCCCGGACCACGGCCCCGCGGAATTCCCGCTCTACGATCTGTATCCACAAAACGGTAAGGGGGTACCGCCTTCCGGTGTACTGGCCTCGGCCAAGGGCGCCTCAGCCGACAAGGGTCGTATGATCGTCGATGCCATCGTGGATGGTCTGACGACAGCTGTTACAGAGGCGTTCGCCTGAAAAATTCGCCTCACTATTCGCCATAAACGGTCAAGGTCAGCCGACGACGGTGCGCGGCTTGGCGATGTTCCCATAGATAGATGCCCTGCCAGGTGCCAAGCGCACAACGACCATTGCTGACCGGCAGGCTCAGCGCGGAACCGGTCAACAGTGTGCGCACATGCGCCGGCATGTCATCCGGACCCTCATCGACGTGCTGAAACAGCGGATCGCCGTCCGGCACCAGGCGATTCATGAAGCGTTCCAGGTCCGCGCGTACTTCGGGATCGGCGTTTTCGCAGAGCATCAATGAGGCGCTGGTGTGATGCAGAAACACATGAGCGACCCCGGTGCGGATGCCCGCTTCTGTCGTATACCCCTGAATCTCTTGTGTTATCAGGTAAGTCCCGCGACCGCGGGTGGCTACCTCAAAACCCTTTTGGAACACCATGCGCTAAAATCCTTCTGTCCAACGTCACAGATTAAATGGTACGTGCCCGCGCTGCCTACTGTATAATCCGCGCTCTTTTTGGTCAGGTATGCCGTCGTGATTGAACAACTCCGTAACATCGCCATTATCGCCCACGTTGACCATGGTAAAACTACCCTGGTTGATCAGCTGCTCAAGCAGTCCAACACCCTCGACGCCCGCGCCAAGCTGGAAGAGCGCGCGATGGACTCCAATGCGCTGGAAAAAGAACGTGGCATCACCATTCTGGCCAAGAACACCGGTGTGCGATGGCGCGATTACCGCATCAACATTGTCGACACCCCCGGACATGCCGACTTCGGTGGCGAAGTCGAGCGCGTGCTCTCGATGGTCGATTCGGTGCTGTTGCTGGTCGATGCCGTCGATGGCCCGATGCCGCAGACCCGCTTCGTCACCCAGAAGGCGCTGGCGCGCGGTCTCAAACCGATCGTCGTCATCAACAAGGTCGACCGACCCGGCGCGCGTGCGCATTGGGTGCTGGATCAGACCTTCGACCTGTTCGACCGTCTCGGCGCCACCGAAGAACAGTTGGATTTCCCGGTCGTGTACGCCTCCGGTCTGAATGGCTATGCCGGTCCCACGGAAGATATTCGTAGCGGCGACATGGACTATCTGTTCGAAACCATCGTCGACAAGGTGCATCCGCCGCAGGTGGACATGGAAGGGCCGTTCCAGATGCAGATCTCGCAGCTGGATTACAACAGCTATGTGGGTCTGATCGGAATCGGCCGTATCGTGCGCGGGCGCGTCAAGACCAACACCCCGGTCGTGATCGTCGATCGCGAAGGCCATCGCCGCACCGGTCGCATCATGCAGATCTTCGGCTTCCTGGGCCTGCAACGCATCGAGACACCCGAGGCGAATGCCGGTGACATCATTGCCTTCAACGGCATCGGTGAGCTGTATATCTCCGATACCCTGTGCGATCCAAATGCGGTCGAGGCACTGGTGCCGCTGTCTGTCGATGAGCCGACCGTGAGCATGACCTTCCAGGTCAACAACTCGCCCTTCGCCGGCAAGGACGGCAAATACGTCACCTCGCGCCAGATCAAAGAGCGCCTGGAACGCGAACTGCTGCACAACGTCGCACTGCGCGTGAAAGAGACCGATGATCCGGATAAGTTCCGTGTCTCCGGCCGCGGTGAACTGCATCTATCGATCCTGATCGAGAACATGCGCCGTGAAGGCTACGAGCTGGGTGTATCGCGTCCGGAAGTTATCTTCCGTGATGTGGACGGCGTCCGACATGAACCCTACGAGCAACTCACGGTCGACGTCGAAGAGCAGCACCAGGGCACGGTCATGGAACGCCTCGGTATGCGCGGCGGCGATCTCAAGGACATGATGCCCGACGGCAAAGGCCGCGTGCGTATCGACTACATTATCCCCTCGCGCGGTCTGATCGGCTTCCGCACCGAGTTCCTCACCGCCACCCAGGGTACCGGATTGATCTACAGTGTGTTCGACAGCTACGGTCCGATGCGCAAGGGCGAGTTCGGCAACCGCACCAACGGCGTGCTGATCGCCAATGCCGCCGGCAAGGCGCTCGCCTATGCGCTGTTCAACCTGCAGGAACGCGGTCGTTTGTTCATCGGCCACGCCGAAGAGGTCTACGAGGGCATGGTTATCGGTATTCACTCGCGCGATAACGACCTGGTGGTGAACGCGCTCAAGGCCAAACAGCTGACCAACATCCGTGCTGCCGGCACCGACGAGGCGCTGACCCTGGTGCCTGCGATCCGCATGACCTTGGAACAGGCACTGGAGTTCATTGATGAAGATGAGCTGGTGGAAGTGACGCCGAATCACATCCGCATCCGCAAACGCTTACTGCTTGAGCACGACCGCAAGCGTGCTTCGCGGGCTAACGAAGCTTAATCCGCCGCGGATTCGAAGTAGCCATTACTAACGTCCAGAAACTGTAGCGGAAACGGAGTGCAGCCGGTCACATCACCACTTAGTGGCTGATGGGTTGCACTCCACTTTTCTCTTCCATCTGTTTCAGATCCTCCGTGTTGCCCTCCACAACGCTTAACCCCGTTCGCAAGCACGCTAAAAATACATTTATCCGTCATTAAATCAACCTGCAGTTGCCTAGCTTACGCGATGCCAGATATCGTTCACGCATGCCTATGCGTAATCGATGAATCAGACCGACGGCACCATCTCACTAGGGCAGTAACGACATAGAGTAGACATACAGTCCGACGACTAACGTGTAAGCCGCGCCGCTTCTTTCAACACCAGCTGTGTAAATGCGTGTGCCGCCGGACTCAGGCGTTTCCCTTCGCGTTGCACCAGGTACCACTGCCGCATCAATGGAAAACCCTGAACATCCAGCACGCACAGCTGACCGGATGCCAGTTCCGCCTGGACTGTGTGCAGTGACACCACGCCCAGGCCCAAGCCCGCTTCCACGGCCTGCTTGATCGCTTCGTTCTTGTTCATTTCCATGGCCGCATTGAAGGTCAGGCCATTTTCCGCAAGAAATTTCTCCAGTGCACTGCGCGTACCGGAACCCTGCTCACGCCCGATGAGTGGCTCTTCGAGCAAACGTGCGAGTGGGATATCACGTACCGCTGCCAACGGATGACTGGTCGCGGCGATCACCACCAGGGGGTTGTCCATAAACGGCTGGGCGCTCAGGTCGAGGCCTTCCGGTGGCTGACCCATCAGCGCCAGATCGATGCTGTTGCCGGTCAGGTGTTGCAACAGGGTTTCGCGATTGACCACGTTCAGGCTGATGTGCACGTCAGGATGCAAGGTGCGAAACAAGGCCATCAGTCGGGCTGTGAAAACACTGGCGGTACTGGCCGCCGACACCGTCAGCGTCCCGCCCTTCAATCCCTGCAAATCCGCCAGCGTCTGCTCCAGATTGGCCAGCGCGCTAGTGATGGCCTGGCCGGTTCGTAACGTCTCCCGCCCGGCCTCGGTCAGCCGAATGCGCTTGCCCATGTGTTCGAACAGAGGTAACCCCAGGATTCCCTCCAGCTGCTTGATTTGCATCGATACAGCCGGCTGAGACAGGTGGAGCTCACTGCTGGCGCGCGAAAAGCTGCCGCAGCGGTCGACCGCTTCAAGGATCTCCAGCTGACGCAGGGTGAGTTTCAGCATTAAGTAAATCTTTGAGGTTATCTAATAAAATCTGAATATAACTTATAGACCTTGTGTTTTATAGTGCTTTCATCGCAAGCAGGTTTCCTGTTCTTGCACCGGTCATTCATTCGGAGAATTCACCATGGCTCACGATCAATCCAGCCGCTATGCAAACCTCGACCTCAAAGAAGCCGACCTGATCAAGGATGGCAAGCACATTCTGGTCGCCTACACGATGAAGCCCAAGGCGGGTTACGACTACCTCGCCACGGCGGCCCACTTTGCCGCGGAATCGTCCACCGGCACCAACGTCGAGGTCTGCACCACCGACGACTTCACCAAGGGCGTGGACGCGCTGGTGTATCACATCGATGAAGCCACCGAGGACATGCGCATCGCCTATCCGCTGGAACTGTTCGATCGCAACGTCACCGACGGCCGCTTCATGCTGGTGTCGTTCCTGACGCTCACCATCGGCAACAACCAGGGCATGGGCGACGTGGAGCACGCCAAGATGATCGACTTCTACGCGCCCGAGCGCGTGGTGCAGATGTTCGACGGCCCGGCCAAGGACATCTCCGACCTGTGGCGTATTCTGGGTCGCCCGGTCAAGGACGGCGGCTACATTTCCGGCACCATCATCAAGCCGAAGCTGGGCCTGCGCCCCGAACCGTTCGCCAAGGCGGCCTATGAATTCTGGCTGGGCGGCGACTTCATCAAGAACGACGAGCCGCAGGGCAACCAGGTGTTCGCGCCGATCAAGCAGGTGCTGCCGTTGGTGTATGACGCCATGAAGCGCGCGCAGGACGAGACCGGCGAAGCCAAGTTGTTCTCCATGAATATCACTGCAGACGACCATTACGAAATGTGCGCGCGCGCCGATTTCGCGCTGGAAACCTTCGGCCCCGATGCCGACAAGCTGGCCTTCCTGGTCGACGGTTTCGTCGGCGGTCCCGGCATGGTCACCACGGCCCGTCGCCAATACCCCAACCAATACCTGCACTATCACCGCGCCGGTCACGGCATGATCACCTCGCCGAGCGCCAAGCGCGGTTACACCGCCTTCGTGCTGGCCAAGATGTCACGCCTGCAGGGCGCGTCCGGCATTCATGTCGGCACCATGGGTTACGGCAAGATGGAAGGCGAGGGCGACGACAAGATCATCGCCTACATGATCGAGCGCGACGAATGTCAGGGCCCGGTCTACTTCCAGAAATGGTACGGCATGAAGCCCACCACGCCGATCATTTCCGGTGGCATGAACGCGCTGCGCCTACCCGGTTTCTTCGAGAACCTGGGCCATGGCAATCTGATCAACACAGCCGGCGGTGGTTCCTATGGCCACATCGACAGCCCGGCCGCCGGCGCGAAATCGCTGCGTCAGGCCTACGAGTGCTGGAAGGCGGGTGCCGATCCGATCGAATACGCGAAGCAACATCATGAATTCGCGCGCGCCTTCGAATCGTTCCCCGGCGATGCCGACAAGCTGTTCCCCGGCTGGCGCCATAAGCTGGGGGTAAAGGCCGCGTAAGAGCCTGTACGTAACCCGAAGGGGGCGGTGATCATCGAGAGCCATTCGCGTTCTCGGCGGTCACCGCCCCTTTATCGGTTGCAGAAGTACGCGACCGAATAACACAAGCCTGGTTCAGGCGTGAATCCGTTTCGTTAAGCAGATGGCATATGGGCGGGTTTTATGCGCCCGGTAACACCACGGTCAGACCGAAGATCTGCCAGAGCTGCATGCCCCCGCGGTAGTAATAGATCTTCTCCGGCGGGTAACCCAGTGCCAGCAGTGAATTGATTGCGCGCGGCGACTGATCGCACCATGGACCGTTGCACCAGAGCACCAGTTTCCTGGCTTTGCTGAAATTCCACTTCACCTCATCCGGCGCAGTCAAACCGGCCGACCAAGCCCAGGCGGACAGTTTATCCAGCCATGAATTCGTGGCCGAACCGCGCACGACACCCAGGGCCTCCATCAGAGACTGTATCTTCACCGACTGCGGATCTTCCGCAAAGTCCGTGAATGGAATATTGATGGAACCCGGAATCGTGCCCTTCTGATACCAGGACGGCGTCCGCGCATCGATCACCAGGCCCGTTTCATTCTGCAGTTCATCTTTCAGGAAATACAGCAGCTCGACTTCGCCGATAGTCTCCACGCCATCCGCCACATGCATCGGGTGAATACAAAACGGCGGGCACTTGCGCGAAGTCTTGGCGAAGCCGCCATCGATAACGTTTTCTTCATCTTGCACACGCTGGATACGCACGGTCTTGCCCTCATGTAACACGTCGACATACGGCATGTCTTCCGTGATGCGAACGCTGACGTCCTCCGCCTGTGCAATCCCACAACTCATACAAATCAGAACCCAACTCAGAATTTCCTTCATTCTTCCTCCTCAAAGATGACTGGCAACAGATCGACGGACCTCCATGATCCGACCATCACGTTGGTAACTTGCGTATACATCCCTCTTTGCCTCTTCAGACAGTTTCTCGTACAAGGTATTGGTGCCTACAAAGCGCATCTTGAGTGCCTGCTCGAACTGCTCCCGTGACAGGCCCTCCGCGAGATTTGCATGTTCTGTATTCTGGGCTTCGGCGCCGGTCGCGTTCGCAACTGCCGCTTCATCCAGACGTTCTGCGTTATTGATAAGCTCCAGCGTCTGCGACTCTTCCTCCAGCAATTGCAGATATGGATCACTGGGTTCCGCCTGCACGCACAATGATCCCGCACACAGAAACAGGCCTGCAGTTGTAACGCGCAACAATTTTCCAATTTGCATTTCGATAACCTCATATAGATCGGTATTGTTTTGCTCAATCGAGCTGAGTCAGCGTCAAGCCCGGGCCAGTCCGCGCGCTTTCCACATGACGTACAGCACAGGAATGACCAGCATGGACACCAGCGGCGCGGTGATCATGCCGCCGATCATCGGCGCGGCGATGCGCCGCATCACTTCGGAACCGGTACCGGCACCGATCATGATCGGCAACAGTCCGGCGATCACCACCGCGACGGTCATGGCCTTGGGCCGCACGCGCAGCACCGCGCCTTCGATGACGGCGGCGTGCAATTCACTAAGCGTTTTCGGTTGATGGCGTTTCACCGCCTGATCCAGATACACCAGCATCACCACGCCGAATTCGGCGGCAACGCCCGCCAACGCGAGAAAGCCCACGCCGACCGCGACCGATAACTGATAGTCCAAGGCATACAATAACCAGACGCCACCGACCAGGGCCAAGGGCAATGCGCCCATCACCATCAGCGCCTCGATCATGTTGCGGAAATTCAGATACAACAGCAGGAAAATCAGCGCCAACGTCAACGGCACGATGTACTGCAAGCGCTCGCTGGCACGCTGCAGGTATTGATACTGGCCAGCCCAGCTGATCGAATAACCCGGTGGCAGTTGCACGTGATTGGCCACGACGTTCTGCGCATCCTCGACATAGGAACCCAGATCGCGGCCGGCGATATCGACGTAGACCCAACCGTTCAGGCGCGCGTCTTCGCTCCTGATCATATCCGGGCCGTCCTTGATGGCGAGATCGGCGAGATCGTCGAGCCTCACTTGTCGCCCGGTCGCCAGAAACACCGGCAACTCTTGCAATTTTGTCAGCGAATTGCGCACCTCGGCCGGATAGCGCAAGTTGATGGGATAACGCTCGCGACCTTCCACGGTGTAACTGATATTCATGCCGCCGACCGCCATGGAAATCGTCTCGTAGAGATCCGCCACGCTGAGCCCGTAATGCGCGGCCGCGTCGCGGTCGACATCGATGTCGATGTAACGC
>JBGSOE010000454.1:0-8938 GCA_041739295.1 Thiohalobacterales bacterium
GTGGTCATCGCCTCGGTCTGATCGATGATCAGATAACCTCCGGATTTGAGTTGCACCTTACGTTCCAGCGCCTTCTGAATTTCATCCTCCACACCATACAGATCGAACACCGGCCGCTCACCCGGATAATATTCCAGGCAATCGCAAACTTCCGGAATGAATTCCTGTGCAAACTGAGTGATCTTCTGAAAGGTCTCACGCGAGTCGACGCGCACTTTTTCAACCTCATCACCCACCAGATCACGTAGCACACGAAATGCCAGCAGCAAGTCTTCATGCACCATGCTGCCGGGTAGCGCGGTTTGTGCGCGTTCGCGAATAGACATCCATAGCTTGCGCAGAAATTCCATATCCGCGATCAACGCCTCGGCCGATGCACCTTCAGCTGCGGTACGCGCAATAAAGCCATGCGCCTCGCCGTTGCTGTTCGCCAGTACGATTTCCTTTAGCCGAGCGCGCTCCGCTTCGTCTTCGATCTTTTGCGATACACCGACATTGCTGACATCGGGCATGAACACCAGATAGCGCGATGGAATGGTGATGTGCGTGGTCAGACGCGCGCCCTTGGTACCGAGCGGATCTTTGATCACCTGTACCAGAATTTCCTGGCCTTCACGCAACAGCTGGGTGATGGTTTCATTGCGCCGACCTTCCGGATGCAGTTCTTCAAGCTCATGGCTGATGATGTCGGAGGCGTGCAGGAAGGCGGCGCGTTCCAGCCCGATGTTGATGAAAGCGGCCTGCATGCCGGGCAACACGCGACTGACCACGCCCTTGTAGAGATTGCCGACCAGACCCAGCGCCCGTGCGCGCTCGATCAGCACCTCTTGCAATACACCGTTCTCGACCACCGCGACACGCGTTTCCTGCGGTGTAACGTTAATTAGAATTTCTTCACTCATAGTTAGGGGCGAGGAACTAGGGACCAGGGTCTAGGGGCTAGAGACTAGGAACTAGGTATTGCCGTATTCTCAGCCCCTAGCTCTTAGTCCCTAGTTCCTAGTCCCTAGACTCTAGTGCCTTCTTAGTCTCCAATATCTCAATACCAAATTCATTCAATAATTGCGCCGTCTCGAACAGCGGCAGGCCCATGACACCGGAATAGCTACCGACCAGTTCGGCGACAAACACCCCGCTCAGACCCTGAATCGCGTAGCCGCCGGCCTTATCGACCGGTTCACCGGAGTCCCAGTAGGCGGCTGCCTCGCTCGGCTCGATGTTCCTGAATCGCACTAGGCTGCGATTCAGCTGCGTCTGTTCCTGTTGGCCATCCACCAACGCCACGGCGGTGAGCACTTCATGCACTCGACCCGATAGTGCGGCCAGCATTGCCAAACCCGCGTCGCGCTCGTGCGGTTTGCCGAGGATGCGCCCGTCGCACAGCACGAGTGTATCGGCACCCAGCACCGGTCGGTGTTCGTCCGGCGGCAGATCACTTCGCCCGGCGCGGGCCTTGACCAGCGCCAGGCGCTGTACCAGTGCCACCGCATCTTCGTCAGGCAGAGGCGATTCGTCCACATACACTGACAGTACCCGGTAGCTGACTCCGATCTGGTCGAGCAGTTCACGTCGACGCGGCGAGTTAGAGGCCAGGTAGATGTGGAAATCACTCATATAGCGCAGCCTACCAGAAGCGTTGCAGCAGCGCCGCTACGTCGTTTATTTTGAACCGCCAAGGTCGCCAAAGAACGCCAAGGATTAATATTGTGTTGACAGTGTTTGTACATCGTACTGCGGGCGATGTATCCCACATCTACAACAACCCCTATGAAATTTATTAATAGAGCTTTTCTTGGCGTTCTTGACGGCCTTGGCGGTTCCTCGGGTTTCTTGGCAGTTTATGCGCCATCACTCCCGGTGATACGGATGCCCGGTCATGACACTCCAGGCGCGGTAAAGCTGTTCAGCGAGGATCACGCGTACCAGGGGGTGTGGCAGGGTCAGGGTGGACAGCGACCAGAGTTGGTCGGCACGCTCTCGGCAGGCGGCGTCCAGTCCCTCGGGGCCACCGACCAGCAAGGCCGTGTCGCGGCCACTGCGCATCCAGGTTTCGAGTTGTGTTGCCAGTTGCGGGGTTGACCAGGCTTTGCCACCGACCTCCAGGGCGATCACCTGGCAGTCACGCGGGATAACGGCCAGCATGCGCTCGCCCTCGTCGCGGACAATGCGCGGAATATCGGCGTTGCGGCCACGTTTGCCTGGGGCGATCTCGACCAGATTGAGGCCACACTTGCGCGGCAGACGTTTGGCGTATTCCTGATAACCGTCTTTCACCCAAGCCGGCATGCGATTACCCACGGCGATCAGATGGATCTGCACGCCGTCAGTCTCCGCCCAGGCTCAGGGCTTATCAGCCTTGCGGAAGGCGAGCCGCTTTTCTTCGCCAACCGTCCAGAGTTTTTCCAGATTATAGAAGGCGCGCGTCTGCGGGTGCATCACGTGCACGATGACATCACCCAGATCGACCAGCACCCATTCGCGCGAGGTTTCGCCCTCGACGCCGATCGGCTCCACGCCATGCTTCTTCACGGCCTCGACGACACTGTCGGCAAGCGCCTTGACATGCCGGTCCGAGGTACCGCTGGCGACAATCATCACATCGGTGATCGAAGTCATACCGCGCACGTCTATGACCTGTACATCCTGCGCCTTGAGATCCTCCAGGGCAGTGAGTGCCAACTGCTTCATTTGTTCGGTGGTAACGGTATCAGTCACGTGGTTTACATCCTTCCGCAGTCGTGCGGACGTCAATTGAGATTTTGGTATACGCCTTCTTGCACTAAATAGTCGAGCACCGCATCCGGCAGCAGGTAGCGTGGGCTACGGCCACTGGCCAACTGATCGCGGATGCCACTCGCCGAAAACCCCAGCGCCGTCACGGTTCGGAACAGGATGGCACCGACCGAACACGCGCGCAGTTCATCGAGACTCTCGACGCTGCGTGCCTGTACTAACGCAGCAATCGGGCCACTCTCGGGTTGCTCAACGCCGGGGCGGGTAATCACCACCAGATGCGCAAGCTCGGTCAACTGTTCCCAGCGATGCCAACTCGCCAGACCGTTGAACGCATCTTGGCCGAGGATCAGGCACAAACTGTTATTACCCACTTCCGCGCGCAAGGAGGTCAGCGTATCGACCATGTAGGATGGCCCAGCGCGGTCCAATTCGCGCGTGTCCAAGCGCAGCAACGACTGCCCGGCAAGCGCCAGCTCCAGCGCGCGGCGGCGCTGTTCCGACGTGGCCACAGGCGTCCCGCGGTGCGGCGGCTGACCACAGGGCAACACGCGCACCTCGCGAAGCTCCAACTGCTCCGCAATTTCCAAGGCGCAACGCAGGTGTCCGTAATGGATGGGATCGAAGGTGCCGCCGAAGATGCCGATCATTACTTCAGGGACTAGGCGCTAGGGACGAGGGACTAGGGGAGGCACAATGAAAACAATGCCTGTTCCCGCGTACAGAGATTGGTGCAAACTGAAATCCACTCTTCATCATCACTGTCAGATCTTTTCCTAAATTCAAATGCTAGGTGCTAGGGCTGAGGAACTAGGAAAGGCAAAACAGAAATTATGCCTGTTCCAGCGCACACAGGTTGGGCCGGATGAACTCCACTAGGCATTATCACTCTCAGATCTTTTCCTAGTTCCTCGGCCCTAGAACCTAGGACCTAACATGCCCATCACCGAACACAACATACTTCAGCGAGGTCAGACCTTCCAAGCCAACCGGCCCGCGCGCATGCAGCTTATCGGTGCTGATACCGATCTCAGCACCCAGACCATATTCAAAACCATCGGCGAAACGCGTCGACGCGTTCACCATCACCGAACTGGAGTC
Organism: Thiohalobacterales bacterium; assembly: GCA_041739295.1. Lineage (GTDB taxonomy): Bacteria > Pseudomonadota > Gammaproteobacteria > Thiohalobacterales > Thiohalobacteraceae > JAHJQQ01. The sequence goes on from JBGSOE010000454.1 coordinate 3,835, forward strand.
CACCTCGCGCAGGAAACGCCGCGCGTTGGAGAAGTCTTCGGTCATGATCGAGTCGGTATGCTGCGAACCGTGCAGCGCAATGTGATCGATCGCCGCGTCCAGATCATCGACAATGCGAATCGACAGGATCGGCGCGAGATATTCTGCATCCCAATCATCGGCTGTAGCCGCTTTGGCAGCCTTCAAGATCGCACATGTGCGTTCACAGCCACGAAGTTCGACGTTGAATTGCGCATACTGCGGCGCCAGCAGCGGTAAGATCTGCGCGGCAATATCTTGGTGGACCAGTAGCGTCTCCATGGTGTTGCAAGTACCGAAACGCTGCGTCTTGGCGTTGACCGCTACGCGCACCGATTTATCCAGATCCGCGGCGCTGTCGATGTAGACATGACAGACGCCGTGCAGGTGCTTGATCACCGGCACGCGTGATTCTTCGCTGACACGTTCGATCAAGCCTTTGCCACCGCGCGGCACGATCACATCGACGTATTGTTTCATGCGCAGCAGTTCACCCACCGCGGCACGATCGGCCGTTTCAATCACCTGCACGGCCGCTTCCGGCAACCCGGCTTTGGCAAGTCCTGCGCGAATGCACACAGCGATGGCCTGATTGGAATGCAGGGCCTCGGAGCCACCACGCAGAATCGCCGCATTGCCGGACTTCAGACACAGACCGGCGGCATCCGCGGTTACGTTCGGACGTGATTCGTAAATGATACCGATGACACCCAAGGGCACGCGCATGCGCCCGACCTGAATGCCGCTCGGGCGATAATTCATATCGCTTATGCTGCCGATCGGATCTGGCAGTGCGGCGATCTGACGCAGCCCCTCCGCCATGCCCGCAATACGTGCCGGGGTGAGTTCGAGCCGATCCAGCATGGCCGCATCCAGACCGCGTGCACGGCCGGAATCGAGATCCTTGCGATTCTCTTTAATCAGAGTTTCCTGCGCCGCCTCGATAGCCTCGGCCATGGCCAATAACGCCGCATTTTTGGGGCCGGTCTCGGTACGACTGAGCACTCGTGCCGCAGCACGCGCACGCTGACCCAGCGACTGCATGTAGGTGGCGATGTCGAATGTCATACTGTCGGCTTTTGCGCTCATCGGGTATACCAGACTGTCAAAATGTAAAACGTAGGGTGTGGTGAGTGTAACGAACCGCACCAACCCATCGGATTTCACAAGGCGCGGTTCACTGCGTTCACCACACCCTACAAATCAAGATTCTTAACTCGCCAACGACAACGGCCGGCCGGCGAGGCGCAGGCATAATTGTACCAGCTCGTCCCAGGGGTTGCCCGGCGCCTGACCTTTAACCATGCGATCCAGGCGGGCACAGGCGCCCAACAGATCCAGCCAGGTAGTCAATGTGTGGCGTGTCAGGGCCTTGCCGACCAGCTGTTGCCGATTTTTCCAAACTCGATGTCGCCCCATCACGGTCCCGGCCGACTCGCCTTGCGCGATTTCCCAGGCCATACCGGCCAGACTACGCAATTCACGCGCGAGGGCCCAGGTCACCAGTACTGCCTCGACGCCCTCCGCGCGCAACCCATTCAACATACGCAAGCTACGCTCCGTCTCCGCAGCCAGGGCACTGTCGACGAGTCCATAGATATCAAAACGCGCTGATTCCGCCACAGCGGCGGTGACGGCATCGACATCGACCGGTCCCGCATCTTGCGCAAGTTTGAGTTTGTCGATTTCCTGCGCACAGGCGAGCAGGTTACCTTCAACGCGCTCAGCCAGCAGCGCGATCGCATCAGGCGTGGGCTGCAAACCCAAACTCTGCATGCGCTGACGTATCCACGCCGGCAGGCTGCGTGCATCCACCGGCCAGATCTGAATGCCAACACCGGCAGATTCCAGTTCCGTCACCCATTTGGATTTACGTTGCTGCGCATCGAGCTTGCCGCTGATAATCAGCAGCAGCGTGTCTTCCGCCGGCCGTGTTGCATATTCACGCAGGGCCTTGCCGCCCGCATCACCCGGCTTCCCGGTCGGCATGCGTACTTCCAGGATGCGTCGCTCGGCAAACAGCGACAAATTATTGGATGCCTCAGTGAGCTGATGCCAGCTGAATTCACGGTCTACGCTGAACACCTCGCGTTCGGTATAACCCTGTGCACGTGCCGCAGCGCGAATGGCATCGGCCGCCTCTTGCACCAACAACAACTCGTCACCGTAAATGAAATAAATCGGCGAGAGAGTCTTCTTCAGATGCTGCGCGAGTTGCTCGGGTTTCAGTTGCATAAAAGATTGGACCACAAAGGCGCATAAGGCGCCGAAGGAAAAATACTAGAAACGCTTTAACGTATTAGGCCGATATAATGTTCAATGAATTCCTTATGCGCCTTGTGCGCCTTCGTGGTTAAAGGCTTTAAATGCCTCACCGGCCCAGAGCTTCCAGACGCAGCATGGCGAGGCGCACTAAGTCACGGCGCATATCGTGGCGCAGGGATTCCTCTTCGCCAGCCTTACCCAACACATCGTTAACATCAAACAGGTAACTACGCGTCAACACCAGTTGCTGGGCATCGAGCAATTGCGGGCCGGCAGCATCATGCACACGGAATTCCAATGACTGATACAACTCATATTCCTTCACTTTACCATCGGACCCCACCGACAACACGCGCCGGTCGCCACCGTTCTTCAGAATCTGGATTATCGCGGTTGCATCCTTCATATCCTCGACCACTGTCGAACCCGCCGAGGTCAATGATCTCGACCATTCACGCACCATCGGGTCATAGATGTCCGCACCCTGGAAATAGACCTTGCTCAACTGCGGCGCGAGCTTCACATCGCCGCGCAGATGAAAACCACAGGCGGTCATTGATACGAGCATAATCAGCACCAACAAATTTTTGTTAACTAAGTAGCGCATCGTTTAGTACGTCCTTTTTTCAACACGAAGGCGCGGAAGGCGCGCGAAGTAAAACCAATATGAATGTCAAAAGATAAATCCCCTCCCCCTTGACGGGGGAGGGCCAGGGAGAGGGTGACTCTCTATCAGGCAGCCCCCTCACCCTGGCCCTCTCCCGCGAGGGGAGAGGGAATTCACGAAATAAACCTTTGGAACCTCTGATTAATTCGCTGAAGCGGCATCTGCCGCGTTGCAGCCGGGCTCAAAATACTCATTTACTCCGTGTAAACTCCGTTTTTTACTCAGTGCTGCGCACCTAGCCCTTCGGGCCGGCTAGCGCCGTTCTCTGCGCTTCGCTTCGAGTCGCCCGTCCGCGCCTTGCATCTGCTCGCTTGATCAAATTAATCAGGGGTTCCCTTTATAGATATTTTACTTCGCGCGCCTTCCGCGCCTTCGTGTCGAATGGTTTAACCGCTCAATCACACCACAATATTCACCAGCTTCTTCGGCACGACGATCAGCTTACGAATCGGTTTACCTTCAATAAAGCGTTGGACGTTTTCATCTGCCTTGGCCAAGGATTCAACCGTCGCATTGTCAGCTTCCACCGGGACCTTGATGCGTCCACGCAGTTTCCCGTTGACCTGCACCACCAACTCGATCTCGGATTGCACCAGCGCATCCTGATCAACCTGTGGCCAGCTGGCTTCGACCACAGTGCCACTATGCCCGAGCTGATGCCAGAGCGCGTGCGAGATGTGCGGCACAATCGGCGCCAGCAGCAGGGTCACGGCCTCCAGCGCCTCCTGTACCACAGCGCGCCCCTGCGCGCTCGCATCCTCGAACCTGGACAGCGCGTTGATCAACTCCATGACGGCGGCGATGGCCGTATTGAAGGTATTGCGGCGTCCCATGTCGTCACTGACCTTGGCGATGGTCTCATGTACACGGCGGCGCAGTTCACGCTGCGTATCGTTCAGGCCATTGATATCGAGATCGGCCGGCTTACCGGCATCGACATGTGCGGCCACCAGTTTCCACAGGCGTTTCAGGAAACGAAATGAACCTTCCACGCCCGAATCCGACCACTCCAGCGACATATCCGGTGGTGAGGCGAACATGGTGAACAGACGCACGGTATCGGCACCATACTGATCAATCAACGTCTGTGGATCGACACCGTTGTTCTTGGATTTGGACATCTTCTCGATGCCGCCGACCGTCACGGCGCTGCCATCGCTCTTGAGTTTGGCGCCGATCACCTTGCCTTTACTATCGCACTCGACGTCCACGTCGGTCGGGCCATAGTAATGTTTCTTGCCGTCGGCATCGTGCGCGAAATAGGTTTCGGCAATCACCATGCCCCTGGGTCAGCAGTTTGGTGAAAGGCTCGTCGGAATTGACCAGGCCGGCGTCGCGCATCAGCTTATGGAAGAAGCGCGCATACAGCAGATGCAGAATGGCATGCTCAATACCACCGATATATTGATCCACCGGCAGCCAATAGTTGGCGCGTTCGTCCAACATAGCCTTGTCATTGTCCCGGCAGGCATAGCGCGCGTAATACCAGCTCGATTCCATGAAGGTGTCGAAGGTATCCGTTTCGCGCTCGGCCGCACCGCCGCATGTCGGACAACTTGTCTGATACCACTCAGGCATCTTCTTGATCGGCGAACCAATACCGTCGAAGGCGATGTCTTCGGGCAGCACCACGGGCAGCTGATCTTCCGGCACGGGCACCGAGCCGCACTTGGCGCAGTTGATAACCGGAATCGGCGCCCCCCAGTAACGCTGGCGTGATACGCCCCAGTCGCGCAGACGAAAATTCACCCGACGCTGGCCGCGTTTTTCGTTCTCGACATGGGTAGCGATAGCGTCGCAAGCTGCCTTGAAATCCAGCCCATCAAACGCGCCAGAATTTTTCAGCACACCTTTGTCGGTATAGGCGGCCTTAGCGACACTCGTTTCGGTGCCGTCAGCCGGATAGATCACCTGTTTGATAACGAGACCGTACTTTTTCGCGAACTCGAAATCACGCTGATCATGCGCCGGCACCGACATCACCGCACCGGTCCCATAACTCATCAACACGAAATTCGCGACCCAGATCGGCACCGGCGCGCCGGTGATCGGGTGCAAGGCATTGAGACCAGTAGCCATGCCGCGCTTTTCCATCGTCTCCATGGCCGCTTCATTTACGGCGGCATGGCGGCATTCTTCGATAAACGCGGCCAA
>JBGSOE010000473.1:0-5071 GCA_041739295.1 Thiohalobacterales bacterium
CGGTCAAAGCACGACAGCACCCCGGAGATCTCCCTTTGATGCCGTTCAACGAAGGGGTTCATCGCCGTACCTCCACCGTCTGGGACCTATCGACAACCATAGACCCTCGGCCCTGTTTGGTTCCGGCTTTGCCGGGTTAGGTTGTTCAAGCGCATTTTTGTAATTACGCCATCTTTCATAATGATTTTCAGGTTATCTAAATTGGTTACAGCAGCAAGATCTTCAAGCGGATTACCCTCGACTAAAAAAAAAGGTCTGCATACCCGCCAGCAGAAACTGTACCAAGAGTGCCTTCTTGATAAATGATCAGCCTCCCGTCTCGGGACTGAGCCCGTCAGAGAGTGAACGACGATAGCAACGCATCGCTGGCAGCAATCCAGCCAACAGACCGGCCACGAGCAGCCCTGAGAATAGTGGCGCGATGGTGCTCCCGGTGAATGCAGCGGACAGACTCAATCCATAGTGCTGGACTAGGGTGCTCTCGAGTGCCGACAAGGTTAGCGCCGCGAAAAACATCCCCACCAAAACGCCACCAAGGGTGAGCAGAAAGGCTTCGCCGATGATCAGCAGAAATATGTGCCGAGGCCTCGCGCCGACAGCGCGCAACACGGCCATTTCGTGACGGCGCTCTTCCAGTCCACTCCAGAGTACGGTCAGCATTCCCACCAGCACTACAGTGATCACACACCATGACATGCCACGCAGGACATTCTCGGCCACGCCGACAATCTCCCAGAGCTCCAGCAACGCCGGGCCCGGCATGACAGCGCTGAGCGGCTCCGCTGGCCAGTTGCCGAGTCGCGCCTGCATAAACAGCGCAGCTGCGCGCTGATCCAGGGTCACCAGCATCGCCGAGATCCGCTCCGGAGCTTTAGCCACCAGGCGGGCCTCTTCGGCACTGAGCCTGTCAAATGCATCAGGTGGGCGCCCACCCAGCCAGTCGGCGTGCATCGCTTCGATACCCGCCAGGCTGACATGAACCGTACGATCAACCGCCGTACCAGTGCGTTGCAGGATGCCGACAATGCGGAACGGTTTGTCCTGATGGCTGCGCTCCGCATCCATCGCGGCTTCCAGACCATGCTCAAGGGCGATCTGCTGGTTCATCTGGTAGCCGAGCCGTTCAGCGACCTCGGCACCGATCACCGCGTCGAAAATGTCAGAAAAAGGACTTCCTGCAGCAAAGGCCAGTGGCTGCGATCGTCCATAACGAAAATGTTTGAAATAGTCTGCCTCGGTGCCCATCACCGGGTAACCATGGTGCGAATCTCCGAAACTGACGGGCAGCGCCCAAGTCACCCCGGGAAGCGCTGCTATCTGGCGGTAGGACTCGAAGGTCATACCGCGTCCCGGCGTGCCGGTACGAAAGACCACCCCCATCAGCAACTCAACCGAGCCGCCGCGCGGCCCCACAATCAGGTCAACTCCGGAGACGCTGCGCGTGAAGGCTTCGCGGGCCTCCATACGGATCTGTTCGACGACAATCAGTACGGCCGAGCCCAGACCGATGCAGGCGACCGTCAGCAGCGCGACGAAGCGCCGCGAACCGAGACTGCTCCAGGCCAGGGTTAGCAGAGACCGCATCAGCATAGGCCCCCCTCCAGCGTCAGGTGCCGTTCGAAATGCGCGCGCAGGTTGGTATCGTGGCTGACGAGTACGATCGCGGTATTGGCGCTGCGCGCCTCAGAGAAAAGCACTTCCAGAAAGGCGTCGCGATTGTCCGCATCAAGAGCCGAGGTCGGTTCATCAGCGAGCACCAACGATGGCCGTCCGATCAGCGCCCGTGCGGCGGCAACTCGCTGTTGCTGGCCGACGCTCAAGCGTGCCGCGCGACGAAACTGGATGTCCTTCGCACCGAGCCCGAGAGCGGCGAGCAGGCGCCGCGCTTCATCCATTAATCCACCGCCGCTTTCCGCTGCCTGACGCCGTGACGGCGAGAATCGGCACGGCAAAAGGACGTTCTCAAGAGCGCTCAGGTAGGGGACAAGATTGAATTGCTGAAAGATAAAGCCAACATGGTCAGCCCTGCGCAGATCGCGCTGGGCCGCGGTCAGCGCCGCCCATCTCTGGCCGAGAATTCGGACCTCCCCCCGCTGCGGTAGCAGCACCCCTCCCAGCAACTGCAGCAAGGTGCTCTTGCCTGAACCGCTCGGCCCTTCAAGCAGCCAATGTTCACCTGACTTGACATTCAAATCCGTGATTCCAATCTGGAACGAAGATGCTGGCCAGGCAAAACTCAAATTTTTCACGGCAAGAACGGACGTTAACGGTGACTCCGTCAGCTGAGCAGCTTCGACCATTGCGGCATCTGTTGCGGGCGAACCTTCATGCTCGTGCTCAGGTGCGGTTTGGACCTGCTCGTACATCAAACTATTTTCCATATAGTTCAATGGAGTCGGCATCCAGCGTGTAGCTGCTTGGGATATCCGAACTTCCATCGATCAAATAAAGTTTAGTTGTGCCAATCTGTGTAATCATTTTTCCCTGTACCCACACCGGTGTGAACCGGCCGTCGACCTCAATCCCTTGCGCAAACTTCACCAGTACGATCTGATTGGCTGGTGGCACCGGCTCATGAATGCAGGCGCCGACGTAGGGCACGAGCAGGAACTCCGTTATCTTCTGCCCGTCCATCTCGAGTGGCAGGACATAGCCGGCGAGCCGCACCTGCTGCTCGTTCAGGGTTTCGTTGACCGATTCCATCGCGTGCTTTCGCTTGGCGGCAATCTCTCCGCGCAACGCGAGCAGACCATCGATATCGATGTGGTCCTTCTCAAGCCGCTTTACAGCATTAGTGAGCCTGTCAGTTTGCTCTGATGTCATGTCTACGCCGCTCGACTGTAGCTGCCTTGTTCTGGAGACTATCACCAGGTCGAGTTTCTGCTCAGGGGTCAGCTCGAGGAAGGGATCGTTATATACCTCAACTTGCGGGACAAGATTCTTCCACGTGATTTGCCGCACCTGTTCAGCGGCGGTAGCTGGAGCGATGTCGGCGAACCAGATGAGCAGCATAAAAAAAACTGGCATTTTTAGTGCTCGGCACTTGCCAAAAGAGCTTCTTTCTTGAGTCTCAAATGTCACAGTTAGCTTCCTTATGCATCAACAGCAGGGGCGCCCAACTACAAAGCGCTGGCCAGCACCTCGTCAAGGCCGATCCGCGCCGATGGTGACGGTTTTCTCGGACGTATCAACAACGCCATTCCCGCCCATATCTTCCCGTCGCTCGACGGTGCTGGCGTCAAGGGTCCAGCCGCTGACCATGCGCGCCTCTCCATCGAGGATGAATATGGTGGCATCGCTTGGTTCGACCCGGAGCCGGCCCGTCACCCGAACCGGCACATAGAGGGACTGGCCCTGCGGGTCGTCCAGCAACCTCACCCGAACGAGCTGGTTCGGTGGAGGGGGTGGAAGATGACTGCACATACCCACCTGAGGGACCAGATAACCGAAGTACCTGCCATCGGGGGCCTGCGGCGCGGGTATTAGATAGCCCGATAGCGCAACCTCGACGCCGTTCAGAACGGGGTTTATAGCCATGCGCGCGGTTTGCCGCTTCCTGGCGACGTCCCAACGCTGGGCTAAAAGCGCATCGACGTCCTGACCGTTGATCTCCAGCATGTCCTTCGCCGCTTTGCGCCGGGCGGTGAGCCGGGCGCGCTCCTCTTCGGCAAGATCATTTTGAGAGAGTTTCTGGTCCAGCTCGACCAGAAGCTTCAACTCATTCAGCAAACGGAACCCCATGTCTCTGTAGGGATCGTCGAAAACGACGGCCAGAGGGTCCACAAGGTCTGAAAACCCGATTTCCTCGGGTTCTGCAGACGCCTGGGTGGCGGCCAAAATGGCCGCCACGAAGACAGAGGTCAAAAAACGCATGTTCCCGCCTCCTTGCTCAGGTTTCTCACCGTCAGTTTTCGACTTTCTGGGGAAAGGCACCCGTGAAGTCAGATGGCAAAGGCATACCGGTCGAGAATTCGGCATTCCACGCCTCTTCCGAGATCGGCACGAAGCGCGGCTTGGCTTCGGGCTCAAACCGGATCGGCTGACCAGGGAAGATAGGAAGCTGCACATCGTCACGCACAACGATCTGGCCGTTGACGATCACGGCTTTCATGCCCGTCGAAGGGATAGCGCCCTTTTCGTAGGTTGAATTGTCCGTGAAGGTTTCGGGGTCAAAGACCACGATATCGGCAACCATCCCAGTCTGGATGCGGCCGCGCTCTTGCATCATCTTCAGACCGATATCGCCCAGATGCTTGGCCGCGGTGTAGCTGAGGATCGACATCAGCTGCATCATCGGGATGTTGTTTTCCCGACCGAGGCGAATCGTAGCGCCTCGGGCGCCAGCAGTGCGGGGGTGGGTTCCGCCCAGCTTTTCAAACGGGTAATCCCACGGGGCGTCGTACGGCGTGGCGCCAACCGCATCGCTGGCCATGGTCACGCCCTTGAGCGTCAGCCACTTCGCCTGGTCTTCGGCGGGCATCTTGAATATGACGATCGGCCGGGTCGGTTCGGATGCGACGGTGGCCTTGTAGGTCTCCAAGGTATAGTACTTACCCGTGACCGGATCCAGCATGGTGTCTTCATAGCGTTTACCAAAGCCGTCGATCCAGCTCTTGGGCTCCAGGAACGAAGCGTTAATCGTGGTGGAACCCGCAGCGTAAGGATAGATTTCACCCCAGATGTTGTGCCCCTGTTCCTGCAGCCCGATGATCATCTGGTGGGCAAGCCGCCAGCCGGGGTTGTTGAAGTGCAGCACGATCGCCGGAGCGTCAAGCGCCAGGGCGTTGGCGACGAGTTCCTGCGCACCATTATTCTCTTGCGTGTCGTTGCCGAGCGTATAGCGGGTATGGGCGCCGGTCGGGCGGCCATAGCGTGCCCCGACTTTCTGCACCTCGAACATCTCGCGTGATGAGACGCCCTCTCTCATGTACCCCACGGTGCTGCCGACGCCGGGGGCGCCAGCCTGCAGGCCCTTGTCAATCTCCTGGAGAATCGCGTTGCCCTGTTCCAGGGTTGGGCGCGTCTGGCTCCAGCCGGTTTTCGCCCGGGTTGTTAAAGCGGCTATGGGGCC
>JBGSOE010000483.1:0-2519 GCA_041739295.1 Thiohalobacterales bacterium
AGATTGCTGTCAAGCACTTTGCCGGCTACGCCTTTAATCTGCATGCCGCGGTTGATGAAACTGAGCTCCGCCTCCAGCCCCTCAATGCGATGCCAGCCCTCTTTGTAGTCCAACACAGCATCCGTCACTGTAGCCCGCACCTCCAAACGTCCGGTTGCCTGATCGAAGGGGAAATCACCGAGACGTCCTTGATACAACGCGCCACCCGAACTCACACGCCCGCTCACCAGGGCACGATCCAGCCACTCCACGGTATGCGCCGGCATGATCCCGACAGGCAGATATTTGTAAGTGGACTGCACACGCCCATCTGCAAAAGTCGACTGCAGATCCAGCAGCGGTTTACTGCCATCGCTCGGAATATCGAGACGTAAGCGTGAACGTGTACGGATATCGTCGTTCTCCGCTACCAGATTGCTGGTCTCAATGCGCAGCCGATCGTCCTGTCGTTGCCAGTCGACACGACCCGTCAGCATGCCTAGCTGCAGGGGCTCACGAAATAATCCGGGAAACACGATATGCGCGGCATGACTGTCAAGTTCCAGAACGCCGCGCTGCGGGTTGCCGGCTAATTTTCCATTCAGAGCCGATACGCCGGGAAGCTTTTCTACCGCAGTATTGTGCAGCTCGCTGAAACGCGTCTGATACATGAATTCGCTGATGTGGCCGTCACGGCGATGGAAGGCCAGTTGCAGTTTGCGCAGTTCACCCTCAGGGCGCAGTTGCTGCAGCAATGCGCTCTGCTCCGCATTCACCACTTGCAGGCGCGTCAGCAGGGGCAACACCGCCTCTATTCGCAGATAATCCACCGCAATCTGTATCTGTTGCCCGACATCGGCACTGGCATCTGTCGCTACCGCAAGTGTCAGCCCGGTCTCAGGCCATTCACCAGCATTCGTCTGCACCTGCAACTGATCGAGATTGAGTGTCCATCCGGCTATACCTTCACCAGACAATGCCTGAGCGGATACGACCTGGCGCCAATCCAATCGTGTAGTAATCCGATCGGCGCTGAACAACTGCTCCGCATCAGCACTACCCTTGGCGATCTGTGGCGCGTCGACCTCCAGCTTGCCCTGAGCATGCTGGATTTTGCTCGCCTGCACATCTAGCCAAAGTGCGCCTTTCAGCTCACCGGTCAACTGCCAACCTTCAGGTAAACGGTGCGTTAGCCAATGCGCCAAGGGGGCCTGATCAAGCGCAAGGTACAATTCGCCTTTCCAGTCTTGCGGACGATCTGTGGAGCCGATCAGATCAGCCACCACCTGGAGTCGCGAACCATATTCGACCGGTAATTGCAGGTCCATTTCAAGCTGATGGCGAATACCGCGATTCCGCATCCGCAGGTCGATATTGCTGAGGATCAGATCGGGAGTCTGTTCCATTGCGTCGCGCCAGTGCACGCGGATATCACGCAGTTCGACATGCGGCTGCCCAAGCACCAGCCGCCAGGGATTCAGTTGCGGCGATTGTAATTGGATACCTTCTACCGCCAAATGTCCCGCAGCGTCGCGGTAGACACTCACATCACTACCGAGCAGCACGAGGCGCGTCGGCACCGGCCGCCACGCCAACAGCGAGCGCAGCAGTGAAAAATCGATGCGCAATTCACGCGCCGTTAGCAGTGCTTGCGACGTATTTTGATCGTGGACGGCGAAATCGTAGACGAGTAATTCCGGACCAAAGCCGTGCCAAGCGACTTCCAATCTCCCCACCTGAACGTCCTGGCCGACTGCATCCCTGATCAGTGTTTCCAGCTGGCTCGCGCGCGACTCCAGCATCGGCAGGGTCAGACGCGCCAGGCTAAAACCCAACGCCGCGACAACGACCAGTGTCGCGCACAGATACCAAACGATCGAGAGCAGCCGCTGCAGCATGGAAACTCAGTGCTGCGGGATCGCCGGTGTGCGGCACCGGCGAAATGAACAACGACGCAGCTTGATCATTACAGCAGCACCACGTCGTATTGTTCCTGGGTATAGAGAGACTCGACCTGAAGCTTGATCGGTTTACCGATAAAAGATTCCAGTTCGGCAAGACTCGTCGACTCTTCGTCCAACAGAAGATCGATGACTTCTTGTGCCGCCAATACCAGCAGCTGCTGTGCATCAAACTGACGCGCCTCGCGGAGGATTTCGCGGAAGATTTCGTAGCACACCGTCTCGGGCGTTTTGAGTGAGGCACGTCCGCTGCAGGTCGGACAGGTGGAACACAACACATGTTCTAGACTTTCGCGGGTACGCTTGCGCGTCATTTGCACTAGACCCAGGCTGGACACCTCGCTGATATGACTCTTGGCGTGATCGCGCTCCAGACTTTTTTCCAGTGCGCGCAGCACTTGGCGTTTGTGATCTTCATCGGTCATGTCTATGAAGTCGATGATGATAATACCGCCCAGATTGCGCAGTCGCAGTTGCCGCGCAATGGCCTGCGCCGCTTCCAGATTGGTTTTGAAAATGGTTTCTTCCAGCGTGCGGTGGCCAACATAGGCGCCGGTATTGACGTCGATGGTGGTCATC
>JBGSOE010000031.1:0-8891 GCA_041739295.1 Thiohalobacterales bacterium
GCGCAAATGAGTGGCAGTAGTCCTCGTGAAGGGGCATTCGGTGTATACGGCATGGCAATCGATGGGTAATGATTGAGCAGGCAAAGGGTCAGTGCGTATTCATTGACCAGGATCCATGTACCCTGGTGATGCGGGTCGGTCGGCGACAGAAACATTGCCCCATTACGCAGTTGAAGTGTAGGCGGCAACGCTGCCAGTCTGGAGCGGTGCTCATCACGATTGAAGAGCAGCACTATGCCGATTTCCGTTTGTTTCCAGCTCAGCGTGCACATGAGTTATCCAAGGAATCAAGATAACGGAGCGTCGATGGCGCCAGACCGAAACCTTCCTCGATCGGCACATCTCCCAGACGGCACATGACGGCAACCAGTGCATAATGATGAGTCGTATGGCTGAGCAGGAAATCAAGTTCGCGTGAAACGGACGTCCTTGCCCATGCGCATTCGTTTCCATGATTGTTCCGGACCCGCAGATGCAAAGGTCCTTGATGGTCTGGCAGAGCATGTAGCTGTTTGCAGATGTCCACAATCCCGGTCAGTGCGGCCTCACAATCGAATTCGAGAGCGGTATTGCGTTGGCGCGCCTCATAGTCAATATGACCGGATGCGAGGCCATTCATAAATAGCCTGTAGTGATCGAGGTTGTGGCGCACATGCGCTCCTATGGAACCCTTGAATACCCCGGCCACTCGATGTTGATAAACGCTATCGTCAATCGATTGGATCAACCTGGCGCCTTGCTGCAGGACGAGGATGTTGTCGTGGATCTGCATCTTCATGACAGGCCTCGCATGACATGGATAGTCTGGTCGCGCCGCTCTGATCCTTGATCCCGTTGGTTTGAGGGATACGCAAGGTAATCATCTGCGCCATCACCGAGGAAAGTCGACAACATCTTGGGCGTTAGTTGCGGTATGTCGATGGACAATAGCAATCCCGGTGTCGCGTTGAAGTTGGGATCTATCCCTACGCAGTGAAATTGAGCGCCAAGCTTGTAGTAATACTTCAAGAGTATCGGAATATCCTTACCATCCGCATCCAATCCGCGGACCAGGGCTGATAGCGTTTGAAGGTCGAGCGTTCCATATTTCGAAAGGTAGTCCTGCCATTCAGCATGACCCGATGTGCGCAGCGCATGCCGTGGGCGCACGTGAGGCGAAGGATTGATGAGCGCGTGGCAGAGTAGCGCCACGGCCTGGTCGTCATATTGACGGGAAAGGGAGACTGTTCCGTAAAGGCGGCGGTACTGCGGATGCGCGCTCAGATAACGACCGATGCCTTGCCAGAGCAGGTAGAGCGCATGAAAGGTCTTTTGGTGTTCCGGGACGATAAAGGACCGTCCCAGTTCCAGTGAAGCCGCGCGGGGATCATAGAATGCCGCGTCAAACTCGAACATCTGTGAAAGATAGTTTCCAGAGGGGCCGGATTGATTTCTCAGTAATTCCGCCTTGCCGAGACGATAGGCGCCCACCAGGGATCGTGTAGCATGGTCCCACACGAACAGTTGCACGTAGGTGTTGTCGTATTCGTCGGTGTCACGCGGTTTTCCACTGCCCTCGTCGTGGAGACGGAAAACCCGTTCGCGCTCGCGGCCTATATCACCCATTAGCGTCGGGATCTGATCCGCGGTGGCATGGAAAACCGAGAAATGTTTGAAATCCAACAACCGTTGCTCCGGCGGAAGCGCATCTAATTCCATGCTGATGCACTCCTTGTCGCCATAGGGCGCCAGCAGTGCGGGATGCTGTCTGCGGGCGTCGGTTTTAGTGGCTGCAACGGTGTTTTCCTGCTGCATGTAGGTCATGACGCGCGCAAAAGCAGTCAATTCCGGAATGTTCATATGTCGCCAGAGGGGCGGTGGCAGAGGGCGGCCTACGCTGAAACTTATTCGGCGTCCCCTGAGTTTGAGAAATTCCCGAGTCAGCATCAGCAGCTTGGAGCGATCCCACAGACGACCCATGAAGTGGAACAGGCGGCTGTTGCTGCCGTGGAAAAAAACCGGCAAAAGCGTTGTCTCCGTGGTCATCGCCAGGTGGCCGACCATACGGTTCCAATTGCCATCCGTAATGCGTTTATTGGCGGGCTGATAAAAAGAGACGCGACCGGCGGGGAATAGCACTAAAACACCGCCACGCCTGAGTTGGGCTTCGCATTCGCGGATGGATATCAGATTCTTCTGACTCACCTTCAGCGGGTTCGTGGCGATCAGCAGCGGTTGCAGTTCGCGGAATACTTTGAGTGCCGAGTTGGCGAGGAATTTCACATCGGCGCGCACCGACTTCAATGCCTCGGCCAGGATCAGTGCTTCCATGCCGCCATAGGGATGATTGCAGACGATGAGAAGTGGGCCACTTTCAGGTATGCGGTCAGTAAATGGGTTGTGCGGTGAGCTGGTCGTCACGTCAAGTACGCGCAAGGCATGTGCGACAAACTCGAATGGCGGCAGGCCTTGAAGATGATGATGTTGGTAAAGCGTATTCAATGTCCGTAGACCGAGTATACGGTCAAGGATGGGGCCGAAATATTTAAGCCAACTTGCCTGTGCCGATCCAGGCGATGCCAGTGCGCGGAGACTGATTCCGGCATGGCAAGCAAGGCTCGTCGAGTTGTCAATGTTCGGAGATGGCTCGCCACTGCTACGAACTCGGCTAGTTGATTTCTGTTTCATGACGGCGGCTATACACGAAATCTCGCGCTTATTCAGAGTATTGGCACGGCCCTTTTGCGATGATGAATTCATGACAATTCCGTGGCCGCGACAGTAGGATTGCACGCTGCATAGCGGTCAATGAAACGTCGGTCGATGGTATCCTTCCAACGCCATACCCAGTGACCACTCGCTGTAAGGCCCTGCCAGGATGCTATCGCGCGCCGGTCACCGGTGCCGATCAGTTGCAGTGCGCGGCGGGAAGGATAGTAGGGCCATAGAGGCTGACCTGACAGCGCCCGCCGCAGCGTTTTCGCATGCCAGGGTCCTGCGCGCACTGCCTGGACCCCTGACTTATGCAGTGGATCTTCCTGGCGGGTCGCGATGTCTCCGACAGCGAACACATTGTCATGCGATAAACTGCGCTGCATCTCATCGACTGCGATGAAGCCGGAATGATCTTGTTCCAACCCCGAGTGCGTGACCCAGCCCGGTGCTGCTGGACCGGTGGCAAGAATGACACGGTCGGCGGGCCAGCGGGCTCCGTTCGCAAATACAACCGATCCTTGCAGATAGCCAATGGCACGACTCCCATCGACGATCTGTATGCCCTTGGCGCCGAACTCAGTCTTGATGGCGCTACGTACTTTGCAGGGATATTCAAGTAGTAAATCGGTTCCCGCGGTGATCAGGGTTAGCTGAACCTGTTGTGTGTCTCGATTACGAGAAAAACGATGATGCAGTGCGAGAATCAGCTCTACACTCGCAGCACCGCCGCCGATGATGGCAATGCGCGAACTATCGCATGTTGCGATCTGCGCATCGTAATGCTCCAGGGATTCCGCGAAACTTTCCAATGGACGTATAGGCCATACGCATTCAGGTGAATCCGTACGAAATACGTCCGTCCTGATGTCGGCGCCTGTGTTAATTGACAGCACGTCATAGCGCAATCGGCGGCCATCGGCGCATTCAACCTCGTTACATTGCGGATCGATGGCTGTCGCCCGGGTTTGCAAGAACCCGCACTTCGACTGTTCCGCCAGGCTATCGAGGCGGATAGTGCATTCGTCAAGACTGTAATGGCCGGCGATCCACCCCGGGATCATGCCGGAATACACTTGCCTGATGCTGGGGCTGATCAGGGTGACCTCTGTGTCTTGAAGAGGTGAAAGCCCGATCAAGCGCATGACCTCCAGATGTGCATGTCCGCCACCGAGCAGTAACAGGCGTTTCATGACAACTCACTCTTGGAAGGGCTCCGCGTTCCCGGAGCAACTATGCGGCTGGCTGGAAAATCAGTAGGCGACAGGCGTGTTAGATCATGTGGGGTATCGATATCCCAGAGTATTGCCGGTTCCTCCCATTGCCAATCGAGCGCCTCCAGACGTTGCCGAGTTATTGCCATCACGGACGGCGTACTCCACGCAATGTCCTCAAACAGAAGGTGATGTGCGTTGCGCATGCCTGCGAGGACATAGCCGCCGTCCTCTGCCGGGATAAAGACGGCATCATTCCGTTGCAAATCATCCGCGCATTTTTGCAGGTGCGTAGCCATAAGAGCAGGGCAATCGGTGCCAATCACCAATGCCGGTCCAGGCGTGCTCGCGAGTGCGCTGAACATGCGGAGACCCAGATCGCCCTCAGGTTGAAGGAGTAGTGGGATGTTCCAGCGTGCACTGCATGCAGCGAAAACCGGATGGCCACTATCCGGTGTTACCCAGAGGACCACCGGACCGATATCCGCCATGACGGCCTTCTCGACGGTGTTACGGATGAACAGTTCTTGAAGCCGGGCGGCGCCGTCAGGCCCAAGCGCGGGAATCAGACGCGTCTTGGCGCGTCCCGGGATCGGCGCACGGGCCAGGATCATGACCGTTACAGGCTCAGTCATGGCGCGGCTCATAGCGATACCGCGTTGCAAGTCGGTCCGGGTTGGCGCCACAGAAATAGGCCAAGCGCAGCCACCACATCAACCCAATGGTGCGTAGCACTCCCTGGCTTTCCCAGCGACGGCCTGAGGTCGTCACCCGCGCGCGCAAACAGATGGGATGTGATACACGTTTGAGGCACCGGCACAGAGCGATGTCCTCCATCAAATGCAACGGAGGAAAACCACCGCAATATTCGAATGCTTCGCGGCGTACGAAAATAGACTGGTCGCCGGTCGCAATACTCGTCAGACGCGAGCGCAGGTTCATGCTCCAGGCGATGAGTCTCAATAGAGGATGTTTGCCTTCTATCTTGACGTCAAAACGCCCCCATGCTCGTTGACTCATCATGGCATCACTGATGAGTTTTACTGCTGCGTCGGGTAATGTCGTATCGACGTGCAGAAACAGCAATAGTTTTCCATGCGCTGAATGCGCGCCAACGTTCATCTGTTGTGCGCGGCCGCGTGAGGAGCTCAGAACCTGGTCGGCAAGCGGTTCGGCGAGATCGAGAGTGCTGTCATGACTTCCGCCATCGACAACGATGATTTCCGCCCCTTGTGCTCGTAACGGCGCCAGTTTATCCAGACACTGGACGATAAGTTCCGCCTCGTTCAGGACAGGCAGGATGATAGAGAGAATGGGTGTCGTAGAATTCATGGTTCAAGACACGCTGCTGAATGCCATATAAAGGCCCGCCCCGAGTGCCAGACCCAGTGGCAGAGTTGTCATCCATGTGATCAGAATTTGACCGATGGTGTGCCAGTTGCGCTTACCATTTACCGCGCCGATGCCGAAAATGGCACCGGTCGAGACATGCGTCGTGGACACAGGAACGCCCAGATGCGAGGCGCCGAGTACCAGGAATGCAGTGACAAGATTCGCGGTCAATCCCTGGCCCGCATTGAGATCGGTGATGCGTCTTCCGAGTGTTTCCGCGACCTTTCGGCTTTGCATCAACCCTCCGGCCGCAACCGCGACTGTGACCAGTATCAGCACCCAGGTCTGATCGATCCGCTCACCGGCCATGCTTGCCGTCAGGAGCAGGGCGGCAATCTTAGGTGTGTCGTTCACTGCCCGGGCGAAACACACGGCGCCAGCGCTCAGGAAATGCAGCCTGGATGCCATGGACTGGGCATCCAGGCCGATGAAGTGACCTGTATAGCGCTCGGTGCAGTTTTCCAAGGTTCCGGTATGCATCTCGATGGTGGTATTCCGGTTAGACAACAAGACTGCATCTGCAGAGACTGGTAGCCTGATTGGAGATGGGGTTTCGCCAACGCACAAACAGCTTTCGCTGGTGATGGACAAGCGGCGACGCAGCCGGTGCAAGAGGGGATACAGCAGTAATGTCAGCGTGATTGCGAGTACCGGGCTCAATAGCATCGGCTGGGCGAATTTTGTTGCCAGCACACTGTAATCAACGCCGCCCGCGTGCGCCGCCAGACCGACACCCAGCAGTGCCCCGATGAGCGCGTGCGTTGTGGACGTGGGCATGCCCAATACGGTTGCCAGCAGTACGGTGGCGCCAGCCGCGATGCCGATCGCCGCCAACATGGCATCGTTCAATATGCCATCGGGCAGCAGCTCGTGACCGCTGAAGGTCTGCACCAGCTCTTGTGCCAGGAACACGGATACCAGGCTGCCGGCCACAGTGGTCAGGCTGGCCCAGGTCAGCGCCTCTCGGTAATTGACGGCGCGACATCCGTAGAGCGTGGCAACACCCTTGAAGTTGTCATTGGCGCCATTGCTCCAGGCCAGCCAGAGCGTACCCAGCATAATCAGTAAAAATATTGTGACGCTCATGATAGATATCCGCGCTCTTCAGCAACAACCGCCATTCGGTGTACAGACAGGTGCAACGTCCGCGGCGCGGGTCTCGCGATAGTCACTACCTTTGGTCATCCTCGGCGCGCGGATCGCTGGCGTGGCACAATCAAATGGCGCAGCCTGATCCAGCGGTATTTCCACGCGTGGCAACACCGGCAGCAACTGTCCCGCATAGGGTCCCGTCGCGGTGGTGAGCAGCCGGAAGGTCTTGTCGCAGACGGCCATGGATTTGCCGCGCGTGAATATGTGGCCGTCGTCATCGCGCACTTCCTTCCAGGGGCCGCGATAGATCACCGCCTGATTACGCTCCAGACAGGGTCCCTGCTTGCCTTTGTAGGCGCGTACGGTCACCGAACGGAACTCAATGCCGTCGATAACCTGCCAGGGTTGCTCCGCGCGGCTGAGAATCTCGATGCCGTGAAAGCCGGCAGCTTCGAACATTTCCAGGAAGTGGTCTTCGCGGAAGGCGCCGGCAATGCAACCCGACCACAAGGTTGGATCGGCTAAAATGGCTTGTGTGGGAAGTTCATCGCAGACGATGTCCGAGATGACGGCACGGCCACCGGTCTTCAGTACCCGATACATTTCGCTGAATAGCTGCTGCTTATCTTCCGGCCGTACCAGATTCAGCACGCAGTTGGACACTATAACGTCCACGGATTCATTCTCAATGAGCGGGTGTTCTTGCCGCATCCGCTGACATTGGTTTTCAAACGCCGTCAGATCTTCGATGCTTTCGATGGGTTCAGCCATAAGCAAGCGTTCAACACTATCCAGATCAAGCGCCATATCCTGGATACGAGCCTTATGAAACTCAACATTCTGGTAACCCAATGTTGCAGATATCTGTTCATGATATTTGCGCGCCAGCGCGAGCATGCTGTCATTGAAATCCAGGCCGATCACACGCCCTTGCGCGCCGACTTTCTGCGCCATGATGTAACAGACTTTCCCCGCACCCGATCCCAGGTCAAGTACCACCTCGCCGGCTTCGACATGCCGTGATGGGTCACCGCAGCCATAGTCCTTATCGATGATTTCCTGCGGCAGAATATCCAGATACCGCACATCATAGGACGCTGTCGGACAGCATAGGCCGGGTTCCAGTGTCTCAGCGCCGCGAGCGTAGCGGCCACGCACCTCGGCTTCTAGGTTGTAGACGGGTTGTGTTGTCTGTCGCATGGGATCTCCCTAAGTTAGGCAGTGGTTAGGCGGGTTGCAACTGAGAGGTGTGCAGGGCACCGCTACAGCCGCTGCCTTGCCCGGCGGTGCAGCCATAACAATGTTCTGCTACGCGGACGGGCTGCTGTTCAAGATCGATGTCGCGTAGTTGGGAGAGATGCATCGGTTGTGGTGATATACCCAACGGTAGTCCGAGCATCTGGTTGAAGTCGCAATCGTAGACATAGCCCTGCCAGTCAACAGAGAGGAGACTCCGACACATGACTGCATCGATATTTGCATCGAGGTGGGCATCGCGCAGCAGTTTCATGTAGGGATGGAACTGACCCTTTGAGATGAGCGTGCTACCGAAGCGTTGAATCGGCATATTCGCAAGCACCAGCAATCTGGAAAAGGCAATGCCGTATTGCGCTTTAAGGTGACGGTGATAATCCGCTTCCAGTGTCTGCTGCGAAGGCGGCAATACCGGACCTTGCGGATTGAACACCAGATTCAGCGGCAGTTCCGGGCGGCTTCCATAACCCAGCGCATTGAGTTTGCGCAATCCTTCGATGCTGGCGTGATATACGCCTTTACCGCGCTGGCGATCGACATTTTCTTCGAGATAACAGGGGAGGGAGGCAGTTATTTCAACCTGGTTGGCGGCAAGAAATTCCGCCAGATCCTCTTGATTCGGTTCGCTTAGAATCGTCAGGTTACAGCGGTCGATGATCCGCAACCCTTGTTTGCGGGCATCCTTGACGAGGGATCGAAAGTTGGAATTCAGTTCAGGCGCGCCACCGGTCAGATCCAGGGTTGAAATACACTTACGTTCCGCGAAGTCGAGTAGCAGTTCCATGGTTTCCCAGGTCATGGCCTCGGTACGCTTGGGCCCGGCTGCCACGTGGCAGTGGACACAGGACTGATTGCAGCGATAACCGAGATTGGCCTGTAATGTTTCGAGTCGTGCCCGACGAAGCGGCGGGAAATCGGTAGCGGCCAGGAGTGGCAACGTGGCAAGCATAGTTTCCTCATCCCATCTGGAGTGTGTTGTTGGATACAGATAAGCACTCGTGATTTATGAAATACCTCTGCAATGAGCATTGGTCGCGCTACGTTCGGATTCCTTACAAATATTTTCCATCTATTCGGAATCCGTAATCTGTCTACTCAATATCTTGACTGTCAGGTAACTCCAGGATATTGGGTCTAGTATCCAGAATATGAGCAATGTCTCATGTTCAGCCGTATCCGAATTCTCCACGCCACTCTCCCGCGAGATAATCAATGCTCAACCATTGCGGGACGAAGGCGGCGGGATTC
>JBGSOE010000037.1:0-15151 GCA_041739295.1 Thiohalobacterales bacterium
TCCGCTCTCGGTCGCGATACAATCTCCAAATCAGTATCTTACATACCAGCACGCGAATACAGGTGTACCAGTGTGGTGTACTAAAAAGCTACTGAGCTAATGTTGTCAAAACTATCGGGTTCGTTAGCATCCGTCAATCACCAAATCAACAGTAGGCCCTGCTACTGTCAGTATGCGTATAGCAGTAATTCCGCTGGATCAGTCATAGTCCGTTAACTCATACAGGCGGCGCAGCGCCATGAAGTTATGCTGGTTAGAATGCTAGAGCTTGCAGCCTTAGACCCATAACCACGAGTCATTCGCCCGGCCCCACATCCATTCAACACAAAACTTCCCTTCATGTACCTATACAGGACAGGCCAATTACAAATTAGGCCTAAACCTGAAGCTAACCCAAGTGAGGTACTTAGTATGATGATCCATATTGTGCTGGATATTGATGAGTCTGATGAGCACTACCCTGAGTTGTGGAGAGAAGGTGACCGTGCATACGCCGAATATGTGGCATGGCGCGAGTCGCAATCACAAGAGGAGCAAGAATCCATCGTTGATTCTGATTAATGAGCAGCCCCACCATTACTGGTGGGGCTGTTTTATCGTAGTTACAGCAGACATTCCTTTATTGACGGAATCGCAATTACGCGAAAACTCCTCAAGGTTGAAGCAAAACCCCATATCAACTTTTTACTAGACTAAGACTTGGTCGCCCTGATTTACTTGATTTCAAGCCAGATATATCACGCCCTTTCAAGACATTTAGCATTAAGCCAAACGTCAGCTCATTAATCTCATCAGGGTCGATCGCAAGCTCCCCTGCAATAGAGGCCTTCGTCAAACCCTCCTCACGAAGCGAGGCGAATACCTTTTCCAATACAAGAGACTTCTCGTGTGGAATGCAATCTGGTTCAGTTGTACGATATCCTTCCTGAGCTATCTGTATACATAGTGTTCTATACGTCCAATCGGTAGTTAGCCCAAGTGCATGCAATCTATAATTCAGTGCAGCCACAGAGACTGACCAATGCTTCTTGAATTTAATTAGACTTGGGAGTGATGGAGCACGCGGGGCCATCGCAAGTACGCTAGATCTCGGCATCAAGAATGCAGAGGCAAATGCATTCGCCTCTCTCTCCAAATCCGGCCCTTGCGGTTGTGCATGCCTATGCAGTATTAGGTGGCCTAGTTCATGAGCCGCGTCAAACCGACAATGCTCGGCCGATTTGTACGTGTTTAAGAACACAAAGGGACGCCCACAACTCCACATTGAAAATGCATCTACCTCCTTGGCTTCGATAGCCAATGAGTAAACACGAATACCCTTTGACTCCATCAAGGCAACCATATTCTTGATTGGCTGCTGACCTAGCCCCCAATGAACTCGTAGCATTTCAGCAGCAGCTTCCGGATCCTGGGCATCTCCAGCCGTAGGATATATCTCCAACTCCTCGGAACTCACATCAGCGGAAACCGTACGCAAAGTGGCGCGTTCGCGCCCAAAGTCAGGAACATCTGGCTGCGGAAGGTCGAATCTGTCCTCAATCCATTGATTGAGTAGTAGCGCGACCGCACCAGCCCCAAGCGCGGTATCGCGTTGCGCTGATGTCATTTTCGACAATGATCTAAAGCTTGCCACATCTGGACTAGGAAATTCCGGATCGTCCCCCATGAAGAATGCTTCGGGGAATCGGAGAGCTTCTGCAATCCTCTTCAGAGTGCTTGCTTCTGGCTCTTGATCACCACTCTCATAACCAGAAACTGAACGCTGCGTAACACCTACGCGCTCGGCGAGTTCACGCTTTTTCATACCACGTCGCCTTCTGGCGAGCGCAAATCGCTGCGGATTAAACATAGCCATTCATCACGCTTTCCGACGAATATCGATATTAATGTCCGGGCCACTAGGCGGCTGAATCTCGATCTGATCGTCATCGATCGAAATACTGTTCAGTATGATGCGTTCAGACCAAGCGCGAATCTTCCCATCATCCCCGATGTCACAAGGCCTAGAAAACTCAATTCGAATTTCTTTCTTCACCGGATCGATATGATGCAAAAGAACCCATGTATCCAATGCAGCGACATCGCCGCTCTCATTCGATTCAGGGATCAATTCAGCAAACATGTCGAGCTGCCGATTGGCCTCGATTGCATCTACCGTATTCGGACCCTTCTTCGATCGATTGGATGGATTGGCAGATTGGTTGCCGGTCGCTTCATCACCCGATGCAACCGTAATCGCGATTCCCAATTGCTCATTCACCGTCAAAGGGAAATTCGCTTCATCTAAACGCTCCCAGCCATGTACCCGCAGTTGTTCACGCAAGGACGCCACAGCTTCCCCCCACATCACCAGTCCAGGATAAATTCGAGGGTGGTTCAACGTAAGCCTGATCCGCTGAAGATAGGCTTGGTAAATCGACTCACGGAGGGGAGTTTCAGTAAGGCCGAGTTGCGCCAAACGATCAATAACGGCCGCGGCTTCGGCATGAACAAGGTTGATTTGCATTGGCGACTCCTCATCATATACTTCCGGTATTTCTACCGCATTTGAGGACAAAAAACAAGAAGCCTCGCTACCCGCCCATGTGATGGTATTCAATGATCAAAACAGTATCTTCCATTGCATAATTGTCAGAAATAATGTTTATCTAATTGTATTTATTGGTTCTTTATAATTTCGTCCTACCTGCGCTCAACACAGATATGAGATTGGCTACTGCGACATACGCGTCTTCTGGCATAGCAGCTATTAGTGCAGTCAGTTCCCGCCGAGTCGGACTACCCGAAGCGTCCCGCCCACGTGTGCCAGGTTCAATGGGCAACTCGGCCGAGAGCAGCCAACCGACCCTGCAACCCAGACACTGTGCAAGGGCCACCGCCTGACTCGCTGATAGTTCCCTTCTTCCGGAAAGGTAATGCCCAACAGCGCTCCGCGTCGTAACTCCTAGGGCACTAGCAAGATCGTCATACGTCAGGCCACGCCTCTGCATCAATAGTCTGGCGCGTACTGACCAATCCTCTGTTTCGACAGTGTCACCACTAGCGGATCCCACACCCAATTCCCCCCATAAATCCGTTGACACCGAATAGTACAATTTGTACACTTATACAACAATACGGCATCTCGCGCCATTCCCATAGCACGGCAAGGCGCGAGCTATCTAAACCAAAATTGGCGTAATTCGCCAACGGACAAAGGTCCCAGAATCAATGTTAGGAACAACAACTTTAGCCACGATCCTGTTTGCAGTCGCGGATACGGCAGGCGTTTCAGGCCACACAGTAATACAGATCAGCCTACTCTGCCTAATCGTGCCGCTGGCCATCTGCGGCCAACATATTGAATCAAATGAATTCAAGAACGCTATACGCAAGATGCGGGATGAGTTACGCGAGGACTGGACGGCACATCGAATAGATGAACGCCGGCAGATGTACAGTCTGGCGCGAGCAAACCGTCGTCGTTCGGTCCGCAAGGACCGAAATTGAGTAGCAGGTCAGTTCCGTCTCAGACGGGGCTGACCGACTTTATCAGACGCGAACAGAAAATCTTCATCACCGATAAGACGGATACCTGTAATGACCGACAAATCATTCATACCCTATTTGCACGACCCCAGCACCGGTGCTGTGCGAGTACCTGCCCATGTCGAGGCAAGGCTAGCAAAGATCCTACGGCGCCCGGTCCACATCCGGAATACCCGCGATCTAGCGGAGACCTTCACTGACGTATTGCGTGCGAGCATTAAGTTAAAACTAACCAATATGATTGATAAATATTGATATTTTTATGGTGAGAGGACATATTTATCCTCGTTCCATAGGTGACCAGGCAATCTTGGAAGGAAAATCATCCGCTCCCTCCCCTATACAGGCCAGAGGACTCGAATCACCGAGTTTCCTCACCCCGTGCCCCCGGCCAACCCTCGAGGAGGATTTAATCATGCCAAGACCCGGCATAACCCAAGATGACGTGGCATGTGCATTGTCTGCGTTAAAGTCCGAAGGAATGAACCCGACCGTGCGTCTGGTGCGAGAGTACTTAGGCAGTGGTTCATCTACGACCATATTGCGACACATGGCCGCAGTTCGAGCTGCCAGCGCACCGCGCCCAGAAACAGCCCCTGCTGTTCCCGACGAGCTAATTGAGCAACTTCAAGAGCTTTGGACAACCAGCCTAGATCTTGCCAGCAAGGAGAATGAAGCATTACGCCAGGCAGTCCATGTGAGCGCGTATAGATTGTCCAAATCCAAGGAGGTGTTTGAACGTGTTATGAATGGCGTTATGAAACAAGTAGACAGCCAAATCACCACCCTGCATGAGATCGGAGATATGACTATCATGCCGGCAGCACTACCCCTAGAGGAGTAATCTTCTGATTAATAGCCGTTATTGCAATTTTCACACCTTCGGGCCCGTGTCTGCGGGCCCATTAATTTTTGTGACTGCATCTCAGTAGAGACGCGCAGTTACGTAACAGGTGTTACATAACAGCATCAATATAAATGCCTCCAGTTGTTGACCTTCGTCTCACTCAGTGCCGATGTAGAGGCAGAACTTATCTCGTCATCTCGCCTGTCCATAGTCGTATCTGCCTTGAACAAATCCACTCGATAAAGCGGTCGACACCAAACAGCTCCAGAACGACTTCGCGCCTGACATCATCAGGCAGCGCTCGGTGGTATGGACCAGGCGACAGCGAGAGCTCCATGCTCTCTGAATTGCTGTAGATTGTGTCCCGAATACGATCAGGTGAGCTAGCCACAGCTTTAACCGTGTCAAGATCTGGGATGCCCACTAGAGCTATGCCTTTCATGCGTGGATGTGCCTTGAGACCAGGCAACAACTGCAACAAGGCAAGTTCGTACGCACTGCCGCCAGCATGAACCCAGATTTCTTCGCCATTCTCCATCAGGACTGGCGCGTCTTCCGGCTGGAATCCAGCGCCGAACAAGAAATGGCGTGCGTAATTACGGCTGGTTGGTGCGGCTCGTGCCGCGTAGCGGAACGTTTCAGTTTCTTTTCGGTCATTCCCCGGCTTTAATATAATTTCTCCGCCGGCACTGACCACATCCCATCGCTGACCACCGAGCGCCATCGTGCTTCCTAAGCTGCCCGCACTCTGGACATGGGCAATGACTTCTCCTGTCGATGAATCCACAACCGGGGTCCCCCGTCCTTCCGTGTCGAGATTATGGTGGAAGCCTCCACCTCTCGATTCCAGACTCTCTGACCATTCCGCCCCTAGCGTTATATGGCCTTTCGTTTCGACAAGCAGCTCGTCTTCGATTAGTTTATCCAGTATGCGTGCGGCCGTGCGATTACTGCCTTGCCACGGCCACACCTCATCTGCCAGCTCCAATAACTGCTTTCTGGTACGCGATCGGTTCTTGGACTGAGCCACATAGCTGGCCGATTGTTGTACAAATACTGACCAGCGCCGCGCATACGGTTTTTCGTCGACGATTCCCTTACCAGCGGCGTCAAGCATACTTGCCAAGGCACACGACTCAATCCAGTCTCTCGCAATAGGCACAACTCTTGTTATCCCGGATCTTCGCCCGCCCCGCCCGATGCGCTGCAAAAGCGCACCTGTATCTGGTGGCGGCCCTACCAGAACAATGCAATCCACATTACCGATGTCTACGCCGACTTCAAGGGTCGTCGTTGCGACCAATATAACGTCACGTGCGTTAGAAAACGCTTTTTCTGCTTGCTCCCTTTTTGTCTTATCGAGGCTTCCATGGTGCGCCAGAACGTGAATGTCCCGTTTTCGGGTAATGGTCTCGGCAAGATATGTTGAAAGTTTGTCACATAGTGAACGGGTCGGTACGAACACCAGGGCTTTACGGCACGCTGCGTCACTTTCGACGGTGAGCGCTCTCCAAATGTGCATCTCGACCGCTGATAAGTCTGTTTGGCTATTACTTTGAATAAGCCTATCGCGGATTTTCGAAATCGTCGGTAATGCACTTAGCTTCGTCCAGCCCGCGCTCGGGTCTTCAGTGAGAAACTCTATGTCCCGACTGCCGGCTACGCAAATTGCTTCGGCGTTATTACCCAACAATCGCCTTGCCACCAAATCCGGGGATGATACTGTCGCGCTGGCGCCACAGGTTTGCAGGTCATTCGTTTTCGTGTATCCACGCTGACAGGCGAATGCTCGAAGCCGACGAAGCCGCGCCAAGAGCCATACAAGCTGATCACCTCGGCTGGTTCCATAGAACAGATGAACCTCATCGATAACGACGACTTCTACATCGGCAAGCAGGTGCTCCGTCAGCGTTCCATTTTCATATTTCCCATTTCTTACTAGCATGGAGTCAAATGACTCCGGTGTCGTTATCAAAACATTGGGGCGTTTGTGTTTGTCGGAATGATCGCTGGTTTGGCGCCCGCAACTCAATCCTAGGCTGCCGAGAGGTCCTTGCAGCCGTTCGAAGAGGTCATTGACCAACGCCCTAGTCGGTGCAATGCCAAGAACCCGTATCCGGTGACGACTAGAACGATCTCCTTGCATTAGCCTTGAGATAATCGGGGCGTACAAGGCTTCTGTTTTGCCAGAAGCTGTCGCAGAGGTTATTAGAATACTTTTCCCGGCAAGCACCGGTTCAATAGCCCGCCTTTGGATTTCACGAAATGCATCAAATTGCCCGTAGAATGCGCTTCCTGCGGCACCCAGACGCTTGAACAATTCATGATCAGAGGTCATTGGCAGTATTTGTTGTATGTGTCTTCTTATTTTCTTTCATCGGTCGACAAGGTCGACTTAACATCCATGTACTCCAGAACTCTTCGCACAAATGCTCTAGGTACTGGACTCATTCTACGTTGGTAATCACTCACCATGCTATCCAGGAGCGCCTTACGCTGACCATCTACGACCAGTTCAGCTGACCCCGGATAGGCCTGTCCGTATAGATCGAGAACTTTGCCCCCCAACTCCCATATATCCTTCACCGAGGGAGTAGGCACCTTGATGTGATAATCCAGCCCGCCAATTGCCGAATCGATGCCCTTTACCGCATCGTTCTCCTCTGAGACATCTGCACTAGCTGGGGCGGAGGCGAATGCAACCAGAATTGGCGCATCATGCCCACGCATATTCCCTAACTCCTCGATGAGCCATTTCCGTCGTTCGGCTTTTGTCTGCGATGTTCGATCCCACCACGCTGTGGCTGCAAACTCGACATCAATTTCATCCAGAATAAGCACGAGTCCTCGTGCACCAACGGTCACCGAGAACTGTGCCCAGTTCCGAATCAGGTCACAAAACCGCGCGGCACGGTCGCCTACGGTCCGTGCCTTTAACGCTGGCAATTGGACCCTCCATCCCAATCTGCTAAGCCGTGCCTTCGCATTACTCGTTGTAAGGCTTAGCCCGAAGTAATCTTCCAGAACATGTAGAACTTCTGCGTCGTGAAGCGCTTCTTTCGGTACTTTGTCCAGAGCTTCCGACAATAGGGTGGCACCGCGCACGCGAAGTTTTGCGGGATCTGCCCTGAGAAGATGGCTGCCTAGCCCGCTGGGCATATTCTCGTCTGGGAATCGGATGGCGCTGGTAATCGAACCCATTAGAAGCATAGGGTCCGACAAAGTGACTCCGGTCCCGTCCATGACGACGCTTGCAGTTACGAACTGTTCTTCTCTAGCCAGTGCAGAGAGCAACGTCAGAAGGTGGGTTTTACCGCCACCCCAGACGCCTTCCACCATAACCATGGTCGGCCGCTTAGCGGCCTGGCGCAGCGCATCACGTAGACTTGCTTCCGCCGCCTCGGTACTGACGCTTAATTGATGAACATGTGACTCGAGGATTTGACCAAGCCTGAGTGCGACAACGCCTTTGCGTGCTGCCACAGTCTCCGGCGATAGCGAGGTAGCCAATGTCGAACCTGTGGTGCTCTGTGCCTTAAGGGTTTCTGTATACGACGTTTCGGCGGCACGCTTGTCAGCGGGTTTCGGCTGGTCGAAATCCGCTGCAATAAACTCATCGATGTAACCGAAGCTTACCCAGAATCCGGTTTTACCTTGCACAATCGCCCGCTTGGTTATGACTCCGACACCAAGCTGAGGATGAGTATATTTCTCTCCAACATTCATGGCTCATCCCCATCTTGCTCCGCGCTCTTTAGTTCGTCGAAGAATCCCCGGTAGCGCACTAAAAACTCTTTTTCTGCAAACAGCCGTTCCCCGTCACGAGCCTGAAGATCTAGTATGTTTACCCACGTCTTCACGAAGAGCCGCCTTGCGTTGACCTCCAAATTCATAGTGGATGCCACTTTCGAAAGCAGTTCGGCATTCTGTGACTGTATTTTGAGGTCGAATTCATGGCCTGTCGCTGTTTTGCCTAGGTTGATCAACCTCTTCCCGATATTCGAGAGAAGCTGATTCTGAGATTCAATCTTTTCAAGTTTGAGTTGGGGTGCATGGTTGTTACCCTCTTCAAACGGCGATCCCGACACTTTGAGTCGCTGCTCTAAAGCCGGATAGTGAGACAGCTGTTCCAGTACATCAGGCACTGCCGAAAACACGCCGAGCATGGGACAGCCACCAGGAATTCCGGCGGGAAGATCCACCAGCACCCGCATTGCAGACAGAACCCTTAGAAGTGCCTTGCCTCTTGCCGAAAATAGCGTTTCGACCTCGTCGAACAGCAATACAACACCATTCACACCAGCCTCCTTGGAGAACTGGATGAGTGACATAAGCAAATTTTGTCCGAGCTGATTTCTGGACGAATTTGGAACCTTGGCGAGCCGGAGACTCGCCAACTCATCCTTTGTCAGGGTATCAATCTCGCCTTGTAACCAGCGAATTGCCGCTTCACCGACAGTTGCTTGAGTGCTGTCCCATTCATACCGGAGCGCTTCAGCCACGACCCTACCGAAAGCGTTGTCCGGGTACGGGTGTTTCGAAACCTTCAGAACCCACTGCCCAAAGGCGTAATTGGGATCCGGCGCTTGAGCCTGTTCGATCTGCTCTCTTTTGACCTCTACAATTCTGGCAAGAAGGCGTTGCAGGCCTGGATATTCGTCACCTGGCAATTGCAGGTGCTTGACGCATTCTCGGTAGATATCAAGTGGTTTGTCGAGAGTGACGCTAGGTCCACACGGTACGTAGGCGACTGCGTAATTTTCGGCAAGCGCCTTACTGCCGAGCACCATCAGAAAATGTGTCTTACCACCACCATACGGCGCTAGGACAACCTTGAAATGTGCATATTGGCGACACAGGTCCTGAAGATATTCGGCCGACAGGCGATCCACCCATTGTTCTACGCCGACAGAGTATGAGGGCAAGAGATGTGCAGCACGCGTGAGCTCGGTCGGCGCTTTTCCCTCCGCACCCAACGTTGCCCACAGTTGACGGGCCTCAGACCGATCCAGACTTGGCATTTCTTCACGCATGTTTTATCTCCATGGCCACCACGCTTGCCGCCAGCTTCACGAACTCCCTCACCGCGCCTTCGTACAGCTTGTCAGCATACTCACGCGCCGTTTCCTTCAATCCATTGACGACTCCTTCGGCACGCTCATCGGGTAAGCCAGCCTTTTTCCCGAGGTCTACAATTCTGGCCGCCAGCTTCTCATAGAATGCGGCGCTCTTCGGGTTCGGATCCGTCAATTCGTCGAGGCTGGCCCAAACGGCGCGGGGATTGTTTGAATTCCCAGAACCTTCAAGATGAATGCGTTCAATCCTTTGGCTCAATGCCTCCAGATGTTCCCGTGCATACTCAATGAAGTCTTCCACGACTGCGTAATAGACCGAACAGCCTCGGAAGGCCCCAATTGCCATGTAGTCGACAAAGTTACGCAAATTGGCAAGATGCTGTTGCTGCTGTCGCGAGCCTTTCTTATGGAACGAATGCGACTTCTCGGTCTCATCAAACAGGATCATCGCGCCTTTGTATCCAAGGGCCTGAGGCAGTGACAGCAGGGATCTAAGCCATATTCCCGCATTGCGCCGGTTCAGTTTACCCAATGGTCTTGGAAGGTCGGGATACACACGATAAAGGCTTCCTAATGTCACGCCGTATGTGGAATCGGCCCGCAACAACGCAGCCAACTCAGTTGCTGGGCTCCGGTTAGAGTCACCCCTCAAGACAGCAGACCCATAGGCGCACACTACATTTCTGAAGTCGGGCGCCAGATGACTATCAGACCGCAAGCTTTCGAGCAGATCCTTCGCTTCGCCCTGCTTGAGGCCGAGCAAGCGCTCTTCGATAACCATTGCTACGCCGGTAACCAGCAATTCCTCATCACTTGTCGCACAGGTCATCGCGCTGGCTATCAACGCGTAGGTTTCCTGCATATCCCGGAATGGCGACTCCCCAGCGCGGCAATCCACATAGGCAGTCACGAGATCCTGACCGGACGCCACCTCCTCAATCGTTCTGAGGAAGTGACTTTTACCTCGACCGTATGGACCGTATACAAACTGAAGTTCGGAACCGCCGGCCGAGAGGAACGGTATTACTTCAGTTTCAATACGACACACCGTTTTATCCAGACCGACGGAGATTCCGAATGCACTTCCAGGACCGGGAGGAGTCCCAATCTCGGCCAAGTGAGCCAGAATCTCTGCCGCTTCCATTTACCCTTCCCTTGTTTTGATTGCCAATGTCGCCAGTTGCGGTCCTTGTGCTTCTAACGACCCGAGCGTCGGCAGGATCATTGCCTTACCGGCACTGATCGTTGCCATATTCGGCGTCTGCGTGCTCAACGTCTCGTTACCGATTGACCATCCGTCACGCCCGAACCGCGCCAAGTCATATACGAACTGTGCGGACGAATAATCCTGGAAGGATTTTGATCCTGGCGTCTTAAGAAACTGCTCTCGCTGCAACTGCCAGGCAACAGCCACATAGGGATACAAGGTCTTGATCGCGACAGCCCCGTCTTTCACCTGGCTTTTCGCCTTCGCGATACCGAAGGCGGCCTTCAGCACATCGAAGAACGCTTCACGCGAGAATGGCACGTTCTCAAGCTTATCCCCTGCTTCTCGAATGGCCGTAAAAAGCTTTGACCCGTCCACTTCGGTGACGATCGTCATCGCTTCACTGCCCACTTGGAGTTCGGACTTGGTGCCTTTGTAGGTGACCTTAAATACCCCCACCCTGTCATAGTCTGTCATGCGTTTATGGGGCATGCCGTGTTCCTGCGCAGCACGAAGCAGCTGCTCGCGGCGCTGTTCGAGCGCCGAGTCCATCACCCGCTTCGCTTCTTTAAGCTCGCTCTCGAGTTCGCTAAGAAATTCATTGAACGAGACCGATTGGGCAGCCTTAAGGGCGTTCTCGATGGCTTGATAATGATCCACTTCCGATTTGTTCTGATTTTTTGTGACCGGCTTTAATGCACGCGCTAGCGCCGCTATAGCCTTTTCATGCTGGGTAAGACTCATGCCGAATTCCTCAAATAAGCGTGCTCAATATGCACTAGCCTTAGCTCCCTCGCTATCCTGATCCAACTGCTATTCGCTTTCGGTCTCAATCGCCTCCGGCACATACACGCGCCGGAGAGGCAACAGGCCTTTGTAACGGGAATCAAATCGATCGTAATGCTGGAATATGAGCTGAACCAGTTCATCACCGTCGATCAGACGAAGGTTGCTCTTGGATTTGGCGAAGTTCCGAGCCTGGGCAGTGAAGACGCCGAGCGTCACCAGCAGGCCGTATTCGCTCGTAGCCACTTTGCCGTATAGGGCCGAGACGGCTGGATCGCCGATGCTACCTTCGCTGCTTTTGACCTGGACCTTGATGATGGGCGGCTCGAAGCCGAGTTCGTCCTTGTGGGCAACGATGTCAATACCGCCATCCGGGCCTTCGGGGGATACACGGGTGTGGTAGCCCATGATGTTCATCAGATGTGCGACGAAATCAGCAAAGGGATGCCCCTTCAGTTCCTGCGCCAGACGTTTGAGCACAAAATCCCGCGTGGTTTCTTCAATGTCCTCGGCTACGGCGGCAACGGACGCATCTTCCCCAGCGGGAACGACCGTAGCTCCCTTGCCTTCCAGAGCGGCTCGAAACTCGTCTGCGTAGTTTTTCACCAGGAATAAACTCATAGCCGATCCGATCTCATAGAGGGCACCCTGGCTGAATTGGGTACGAGGAACCTCTCGGAGCCATTTCACGGCTCGTACATTGGGATACCCCGGTTCGGTTTTAGGATCGTAGCGGTAATCACCCTCTACACGGCCCAAATGGATCTTCCGATCACGTTTGGAAGGATAAACGACCAGATCTCCCGGCTTCATCTCGTGGGCAAAGCGGAACAACTGGCCGGCATTATTTGGGATAGCACCGGGTTTCGCATCTGGATAAACCTCTGAGACCCGTGCTTTGAACGCCTCGCGGTCGGGCTTGAGGGCGGATAGATCGCCCATTTTCGTCCAACCAATGCCGATACAACCTTTCTTGAGGAAAAGACTGTCGGCATCGCCGCTTTTTCCGGCATGTATGCCCCAGATGGGGGTATCGTTGGTTTTATTCATGCGACATCCTAATATCGATGTGGATCTAGTAACTGCATCGTGATTTTGCGAACGTTGCCTATTCCCGCCACTGCTCCGCTCCCAACGGCAGTTCGTTCAGTTCCTGCCGCGCTTCGCGCCAGGTCGGATAGTGCTCGTCCAGCAGCGCCACGAATCGCTCGCTGTGCGTCGGCTCGATCAGGTGCAGCATCTCGTGCACGACCACGTATTCCAGCAGATCCTTCGGCTTCTTCACCAATTCGGTATTCAGCCGGATGTGCTTCCTGAGTGGGTTGCAGCCGCCCCATTTGGTTTTCATGCGTTGCAGGAAGTAGCCCGCGACGCGCACGCCGAGTCGCGGCTCCCACCTCGCGATCAGTCGCGGCACGACCTCGTGCAGCAGGGACTTGTGCCACTCGTGCATCACCTTCGCGTGAGCCGCCTCGGTACTGTCAGGCCGCACCCTCAGCGTGATGCGCCGATGGTCCAGCCTGACTTCGGGCTTTGCGTCGCGCTGCTCGACCGAAAGCAGGTAGCGCCTGCCCCACAGATAGTGGCTTTCCCGCGTGACGAACCGGCGCGGCGTTTCGCGCGCCTGTGTAGCGAACCTAGCTTGCTGTGACCGAATCCACGCCAGCTTGGAAATGGCGTAGGCGCGCGCGACCTCCGTGCGCGTGCCGGTGGGCGCGACCAGCCTCACCCGACCTTCCGGCGGATGCACGGACAGATGCACGTGCTTGACCGCCTTGCGGGTCAACTCGATGGCGATGTCGCCGAGATGTAGGGTCTCGGTCATTCGTACCCCGGCTGGTTCTTGACCAGCTCGAACAGGGCCTGCGTCGCCGCGCGATTGCGATCGAGGAGCGGAAACAGCGCATTGAGCACCTGCGCTTCGCGCGCGTGGTCGCCCTTCCAGCCGGCAGGGGCCTGCTCGCGCATCACGCGGTCGATCTCCAGCGCCAGCTTCGCCAGCTTATCCATGTAATCGGCCTGTTGCTCAGCCACATCGTATGCAACGCCGTGGCCAGCCGCGAGGATCTGCGGAAGATTGCGATAAATCACGATTGCCTCGCGGTTGCCGTGCAGCATCGCCGGCACGTCCGCTTCGGGCTGTTGTGCCGCCAGCCGCTTGGCCAGCGCCTCCGCCTTGCGCAGAAATTCTTCGTAGGCCGCAGCGTCCGCGCGGCTCTGCTTGATCAGGTCATCGAGCAGCTTCGACATCTCCGTGTAGAAGCGCGGGTCAGTGAGCTGCTCGCGGATGATGGTCTTGCGGATATTATTGATGATCCCCTCGGCGATGGCGTTGCGCGACAGCTTGCCACTGGCGTTGAGCTTCTTCGCAATGGCATCGTGGATGCCGGTCTGGACGATCAGCTCCGTCAGAGATAGCTCACTGAGATTGCCCTGCTGCGCGGCGGGATCGGCCTGCACGTAGGTATTGAGCAGGTGGCGCATGTCCGCCTCGTAGGGCTTGATGTCCAGCTCCTCGCCGGAGTGTTTCTTGATTGCCGCCCGGAGGTCGCTGTAGAGCTTCACCTCGTCCTGAATAGCCTGAGCCTCGGCTTCGGAGCACCCCGCCTTGGCGAGTTCGCCCGCTATCTCGGAGTAGGCGCGCACGAAACTCGCCACGGCCTTGTAGAACGCGATACGCAGCGGCTCGGTGTTGCCGAGCGCCTCCGGGTCGGCCGCGTCGCCGCAGAAATAGCGCAGGTACTGCTCCACCTCGCGCGGCGGCGGCACCGGCTCGCACAAGTGCCGCAGCGCCTCGCGCGCCAGATCGAGCTGCTTGCGCCCTTCCTTGATCCAGTCCTTCAGTTCGACGTTGTTACTGGCGCCGCCTTCGTCGATGTCCAGCTCGTCGGAGCTGTAGACGGCGATGGCTTCCTGCACGTCCTTGAACAGCTCCTTGAAGTCCACGATGCGGCCGTAGTCCTTGTCTTCGCCGTCCAGCCGGTTGGTGCGGCAGATGGCCTGGAACAGGTTGTGGTCGTGCAACTCGTTGTCGAGGTAAATGTAGGTGCAGCTCGGCGCGTCGAATCCCGTGAGCAGCTTGCTCACCACGATCATCAGCTTGGTGTTGGCGGGCTCCTCGATGAAGCGGCGCTTGATCTCGGTTTCGTACTTCTCGGTCGTCGGGAAGCCTTTGAGAACGTGCTGGGTGTAGGTGTCGTACTTGTAGCGTTCGTCGCTCTCCTTGGGCTCGCGCGAGATCGCGTTGTGGTTGGGCTCGAACGAGGTCACGATACCGACGTGCTGGCCGAAGGGCGTGTTCTGGAACAGCCGGAAATAATGACAGGCGTCGTAGATGCTGGCCGCCACCAGGAGCGCCGTGCCGCGGTCGTTGTTGAGCCGCGGCTTGAGGCTGAAGTCTTCGATGATGCTGGCGATGATGCGCTGCTTGCGCTCCTGCGCGCTCATCAGCTCCTCCAGCGTGGCCCAGCGCCTGCGCACCACAGCCTTCTGGAAGTTGTTAAGCCCCTTGGTCTTCTGCTCGAACCAGGCGTCGATGGCCGCGCGTGAGGCCAGCCGTTGCGGCACATCCCGCGCCTCGTACTTCAAATCCAGCACCACCTTGTCGGCCACCGCCTGGTGGAACTTGTAGGTGTGGATGTAGGTGCCGAACACCTCGCGCGTGGTCTGCTTGTCCTTGCGCAATAGCGGCGTGCCGGTGAATCCGAC
>JBGSOE010000042.1:0-12994 GCA_041739295.1 Thiohalobacterales bacterium
CCAAGCGTACTGGCGCCCGCCGCTTCATCGCCTATTTCCAGGCCTATACCAACACCTATGCTGACGTGCAGTTACTGGCTGACCAATATGCCGAAGCGCTCGCAGAACCGGATGTGATTGGCATCGCAATCGGTACCCGTCCCGATTGCGTCCCGCCGGCTGTACTCGATCTGTTGGCTGACATCCAATTACGCGGCTATGAGGTGTGGTTGGAATTGGGTCTGCAATCTAGCTTCGACGACACACTGGCTCGCGTCAATCGTGGACATGGTTTTGCCGAATACGTCGCCACAACCCGTGCCGCACGGCAGCGTGGCATCCCAGTCTGTACCCATCTGATCGCGGGGCTCCCAGGAGAAACTCCCGCGCATGTGCTCGAAACATTGTCGCGCGTTCTAGATCTCGGCGTGGACGGTTTAAAACTTCATCCCTTGCATGTCGTCAAGGGCACACAACTGGCCAATGACTGGCGGCGTGGTGAATACAGCCCTTTGGCGCTGGATGATTACATCCATATCGCCGCCGATGTGGTCGATGCCACACCTTCCTCCGTGGTTTTTCACCGTCTCACCGGCACTGCCGCTGCCAATCTTCTGCTGGCACCAGACTGGTGTAGCCGTAAATGGCAGGTACTCAACGGCATTGAGGCAGAGCTGGCGCAACGGGCTGCTCGCACATCGCCACAACCAAATACACCCTGCACATCAATCGCGAGGTCACACTGATGGAACTGGTCTGTCCCGCCGGAAATCTTCCCGCCCTAAAGGCAGCCGTCGATAACGGTGCTGATGCAGTTTATCTGGGGTTCAAGGACGATACCAACGCGCGGCACTTCGCGGGCCTGAATTTCGATCTCAAAACCATCGCCCATGGCATCGAGTTCGCGCACAGCATGAAGCGCCGCGTTTACCTGGCCCTCAATACCTATCCTCAGCCCGCAGGCTGGAAGCGCTGGCAGGCAGCTGTGGATACGGCAGCGGAGATCGGTATTGACGCGCTGATCGTCGCCGATATTGGCGTGCTTGATTATGCAGCCACACGCTGGCCTGATCTACGACTGCATCTGTCCGTGCAAGGTTCTGCGACGAATCCTGGCGCGCTGCGCTTCTATCACGAACAGTTCAATATCCAGCGCGCCGTGATTCCTCGCGTGTTGTCACTGCGACAGATCCTGAGTCTGGTTGAAAAGAGTCCAGTCGCCATCGAGGTATTCGGCTTCGGCAGCCTCTGCGTTATGGTGGAAGGCCGTTGTCTGCTGTCCTCTTATGCAACCGGCGAATCGCCAAATACCTGTGGCGCCTGTTCACCGGCCAAGGCGGTGGAATGGCGCGAAACTCACCACGGATTGGAGACACGTCTCAACGGCGTGCTGATCGACCGTTTCACGCCCCTGGAAACGGCGGGCTATCCGACGCTCTGTAAAGGTCGTTTCAAGGTCGAGGGGCAAACCTATTACGCCATTGAAGAACCAACCAGTCTCAACACCCTGGAGTTGTTACCGCAGCTACTCGAAGGTGGCATCGCCGCCATCAAAATAGAAGGCCGGCAACGTAGCCCGGCCTACGTAACCCAGGTAACCCGTGTGTGGCGTGCTGCTATTGATGCCTGTCAGCGGAATCCCAAGAACTTCTCGCCACGCCCGGAATGGCTCGCCGCCTTGAGCAAAGTTTCGGAAGGCACGCAGACCACCCTGGGTGCGCTGCATCGCCCCTGGCAATGACGTCATAGCGAATTCAAAAGGTAGCGCAATGCACATCAAAGATATGAAACTCGCCCTGGGCCCAATTCTATATTACTGGCCAGTTGCCCAGATGCTCGATTTCTATGAGGCCGTGGCCGTCAGCCCGATCGACATCGTCTATTTAGGTGAAACGGTCTGTGCTAAACGCCGCCAGCTTCGTGAGCAGGATTGGCAGGCTGTCGCAACGCGTCTGCGTGCGGCTGGCAAAGAAGTGGTGTTATCAACCCTCAATCTGATCGAGGCGGATTCGGAACTGCACAGCCTTGAACGGCTCTGTGCCCAGAACGACTATCCTGTGGAGGCCAACGACATGGCTGCCGTGCAGGCGCGCTCAGGTCGTCCCTTTGTGGGCGGTGCCGCGCTCAATCTCTACAACCAGCATAGCCTGCGGCGCCTGCATCAACTTGGTATGCAACGTTGGGTGCTGCCGGTCGAATTGTCCGATACTACCCTCACCGATCTCCAACAGCTGCGTCCGGAAGGTCTACAGACCGAAGTATTCGCCTATGGACGATTGCCATTGGCCTATTCCGCGCGCTGCTTTACGGCACGGGCCTACAACCGCGCCAAAGATGACTGTCAATTCGTCTGCCTCGATCACCCAGATGGCATACTGCTAGCGACCCGTGAGGATCAGGATTTTCTCTGCCTGAACGGCATCCAGACACAGTCCGCGCAGAGCTACAACCTACTACCGTATCTGCCGAGGCTGGCAGACCTCGGCGTTGATGTATTGCGCATCAGTCCGCAGTCGAAACACAGTCTGGAGATTATCGACATCTTCGCGAGCTGCCGCGTCGGCTCGTTATCATTGGTTGACGGTACTAAACAATTAGAGGCACTCATGCCGACGGGACCCTGTGATGGATATTGGACCGGCGAGGCTGGACTGAGCGTCAGCGCAAGCGGCGAGATACGCCTGAGTGACTCTGCGTAACCTGCCCATCGGAGGTGGCGAAGCGTTCGGCCAGTGCTAGCCAACCATTGGCCTGCTGCTGAAACCACTGCACGGCGGCCGGTGGTTCCCAGGCATCGAGAAAATTTTTCAGATGTAACCCCATCTCGGTATCGCCTTCCAGGCGCAAGCGGCGCTGGAAGAACAACGTATCCGCATCTTCGCGTTGGCTGATAAGCAATAGGAGATCGTAGGCAGTGCCACGGATACACACATCCGGTGGACGTGATCCCGTGGCGACGCGCAAGCCTGTGCCATCCCCCCTGATTATGAGATTGATGCCGGCATCTTCTGCTGATATCTGCAAAACACGCTGATCGAGAAATGCCAACTCACCGGCTGCCAGGGGAATCGCGAATACCTGATTGCAGATCGCGATAATGCCTTGGCTGCTTATGGGGCGTGGCAGATAGCCCAGCGGTCGCAATATATAACCCGGTAATGCACGTATGAGTCTCCCGGACCAATCAGGCTTCATGTTTTGCATAGGGATTCCTTGCGAGATACCGCCGAAGCTTGCAGTGCGGCAGCACGTCCCAGCCAATAGCGATGGATGCGCAGGTCGTCGCTCAATTCCGGATGGAAAGTCATACCCAGATGCCAACCCTGGGCGACCAGCACTGGCGAACCCTGATGTTGCGCTAGAACAGTCACCGTGGGATCAACCTTCACGATCTGCGGGGCACGGATGAAAATGGCCGGATATGAATCCGGCTCCTCGCCGAGGTCGACCGCAATGGGGCACTGGAAACTCTGGAGTTGCCGTCCATAGGCATTACGTGTGACGTCCAAGTCCAATAGATTCAATGATTCAACACGTGTATCGCCAGACCGCGCCATCATAATAAGTCCGGCACAGGTACCCATTACCGGATGAGTTTGTGCAAAAAAGCGTAACGGCCCGAGTAAATCCGCTGCCCGCAGCAATCGACTCATCGTTGTCGATTCCCCACCCGGGAGGACCAACGCGGCACAACGTTCTAATGCCTCTGCATGTCGAACCAGACACCAATCGAAACCACACTGATCAAGGCGATCAGCATGCCGCTGATAGTCTCCTTGCAGGGCCAGGATACCGACCGGGCCGACTACCATCCGCGCGACGCCAGCCGTTGTTCAGGCTCAAGGCCTTGCATATCCAGACCGCGCATCGCTGGTTGCAGACCGCGGCTTACACGCAGCAACTCTTCTGGGTCATCGAAATGGGTTGTGGCCACAACAATGGCCTCGGCACGTGCTTCTGGATCATCCGATTTGAATATTCCCGAGCCGACGAACACGGACTGGGCGCCAAGTTGACGAACCAGCGCGGCATCGGCCGGTGTGGCGATACCGCCGGCACAGAAACAAGGCACCGGCAGATGACCCTGTTCTGCGACGTATCGCACCAACTCATAGGGTGCCTGCAACTCTTTTGCAACTGTCATCCATTCCGCAGAATCTGACCTGTGCAGGCGCGCTATAGCCTGATTAAGCAGGCGCAAATGGCGTACCGCTTCAACGATATTGCCACTACCCGCCTCGCCCTTGGTGCGAATCATTGCCGCGCCCTCGCCGATGCGCCGTAACGCTTCGCCAAGATTTGTCGCTCCGCAGACGAAGGGAACGTTAAAACGGTGCTTCTCGATGTGATATGCATCATCCGCTGGGGTCAGAACTTCGCTCTCGTCGATGAAATCCACTTCCAAGGCCTGCAGAATCTGCGCTTCGGCGAAGTGACCGATACGGCACTTCGCCATCACGGGTATGGACACCGCATCTTGAATGGCCTTGATGAGTTCCGGGTCGGACATACGCGCGACACCACCTTCTACCCGGATATCAGCGGGGATGCGTTCCAGTGCCATCACGGCAACTGCCCCGGCACGTTCGGCGATTAACGCCTGTTCCACGTTGGTGACATCCATGATCACGCCGCCCTTGAGCATTTCAGCGAGCCCGATTTTCAGGAGTTGATCTGCGTCCGCAGGATAAAGACTATTTTTTTTACTTTGAATATCCGATTGCATGTTGACCTCGTCTGCAAGTGACTCATATCCGGCCAACAGGAATTCTGCGGCGACAGCGCATTGTCAGAGCCTTGCAAAGAGGGATCAACGACCAGATGCGTTCAGCAGGACAATACCGATGTGGAGAATGATTATTGTCAAACAGTACTGGCAATTGGGGGAGGATCGAATAAAGATTTATCGCGGGCAGATTGACCGATTCGCAAAAAGCCAAATCCATCGGCCGTTGATCCTATAAACCGCATTTGCCACGGAATCACACGGAAAAACACGGGCCAGATCATAAGCTTCACGCCGTCACCGCCATTACCCGCAAGGTGGCGAATAGTCGCTCCAGGAATGCACGGTGTTTCAGTGCCTTCCGTGTGTTTCCGTGGCTGAAATGATTTTTTAGGCCAATCTGTTAGTGGGCATGAAAAAGCCCGATACAGGATCGGGCTTTTAAGGTGGCTATAGGCGTCAGAAACTCAATGGCTGACTCGGGTAACCCCACCGCCCGTTATGATGCGAACCCGCTCTCCTGGCGCGAACGCCTCGTCCGCTGCCTGGGTAACCGCAATCACCTTACCGGTATCGAGTCGGACGGTGATCTCTAGTCCCTTCTGACGGGTGACACCTTCTTCCACAGCTGCGCCGGCAAGACCGCCACCGACGGCCCCGAGGACTGCGGCGATTGCACTACCCTTGCCACCGCCGACATTGCTGCCTGCCACACCGCCCACTACAGCACCTGTTGCCGCGCCGATCGGGGTTTTCGTACCTTCAATCTGTACCTCACGCACACTTTCGACAACACCCATCTCAACATCCTGGGCCTGACGGGTCTGGGTTCGGGAATAGGCGCTACCGGACTGACTGGCGGCACAACCTGCGAGCACCAGCACACAGGCACTTGCTATAACAATCAAATTTAACGCCTTCATATGAACCTCCAGACAACATATAGGTATAGAAAATACGCCACAGGCTTCATCCATAAATCATCACCGTACAGGATTGGATGAGTATCGTGGCAAACTCTATTAGCCAGGAACCCTAGCCTGAACTATTCATGAACGACCTAATGCGGACGCCGATATACCTGGTAAAGACAGCGCGTGCTCCCTCCAGGTGCTCGACATACAGTCAAGTATGCCTGCGCGCCTTCCGCTCCGCGCCACGCGGTCTTT
This sequence comes from Thiohalobacterales bacterium, assembly GCA_041739295.1. Taxonomy (GTDB): domain Bacteria; phylum Pseudomonadota; class Gammaproteobacteria; order Thiohalobacterales; family Thiohalobacteraceae; genus JAHJQQ01. The sequence continues at coordinate 5,875 of JBGSOE010000042.1, forward strand.
TCAGGCATCTCTACGCCCTTGCTACGGCCGTTCATGAATAGTTCAGGCTAGCTCTGCCATTGGCGTAGTATAAACAAACACCCTACGGCTACACCATAACAACCAACCTGGAAACGTGCAGTATATGCCAATCCTTACATTCATGAACAAGCTGACAGACGCTTGGAGATAACATGATCCAAACTCAATTTTCCAGGCCCGGAGAAGATCAGCGGCATGAATAACAACAGATAGATCAGCGGCAATTTAAAACCGTTATCGCAAACGTTATAACCATTGCCCGCATGCACGCTGACCCAGGCGACAATGGTCAAAATGACCAGCGATACGCTGAAAAATCGCGTGCCCAGCCCGATCACCAGCGCAACAGCACCGATCAGTTCACTCCAGGTCGCCAAAAACCAGCTGATATCAACCGGCACAATATCAAAGGGGAACGGGAACCTATCCTGGATGTCCGCAAACCAATTTTCACCATGGTATTTTTCCACACCGGACTCCCAGAATTCGTAGGCCAGCAGAAACCGAAGACCGAGTTGCGGCAAGAATTCACCGATACGATTCAAATAACCAATCAGTCCACGCGCGATACAGACAGTGCCGCATAGCATGGAATTACTCATAGTGCTCTCCCTGTTCCCAATACAGCGCCGGCGTGGCGCAGTGATTCCAATAACGTCTTGCCCATCTCGACAATGTTTTCGGGATGGTCATTATTCAGTTCTTTTGCGATCTGCAGTAATGCTGCACGCCCGCTTTCACAGCCTACCTGAACGATTTCCAACAGACGTGCAGATACCGCATTGAGAACAATAAACTGCACACTATCCTCTCCATCGCGGTAAATCAGATAGCAATATGTCTGGCCATCCTGGCCGGTCGGTTTGAAGCGCGGCCCGATGCGATGCACGGGGTAGTGATAACAGGCCAGTTGTGCAGCAGGATTGAGGATCGGTCGCCCGACCAGCAGGTCGCCCTCCGGATCGATTGCGGACGTCGCGATCTCATCGGGGCAGATCGACACGTTCAGCTCGACCCATTCATAGTGCATAAATTCGTACAGATAGGGTCGTTTCGGAAACAACTGATCCGCAGATTCCTCCATCCAGGCAAGAAATTCACCGGGGATATCCCGAAACAGCGGCGAATGGCAGCGGTGTTCAGCGAAAAATTGCCGTGCGGTTTTACGCCAGGCGCGAATGCCCAGCAGTTTGCGAGTGATCGGGAAGCAGGCCAGTAGAAAACCTTCCAGATTGTTGAACAGCACGTCTTCATAAACACGCATGCGCCGTGCCGGCACACCCTGCGGACGCGGTTGTCCGCGCGGGTCACGAATACGCGCCGCAAATTCGGCCTGGAAGGCGCGAAAATCACGATTATCAGGCGACCTGTTCACCACAGCTCTCCCGATGCAGACATTGCAAAGCCCGAATATGCCGGACTTCATACAATAGAGTTTCAAGAGGCGGCAGATTGAAATCCCGCTCCAGAAGTGTCGGCGGAGTGCCGAGGTGTGAGTAGGTGCGTTCCAGTAGGCGCCACACGGGATCGATGACCTCTGCACCGTGTGAATCAATGATCAGATCTTCAGCTTGCTGATAATGCCCGGCAACATGCATATAAACCACACGCTCGGCGGGCAAGCTTTCAATAAACTGCCAGGGGTCGAAATCGAAATTGACACTGTTCACGTAGACGTTGTTCACATCCAATTGCAGATCGCAGTCGGCCTCTTCCAGAACCCGCCGGATGAACTCGGCCTCTGTCATTTCGGCGATCGGTGGTGCAACGTAATACGAGGCATTCTCCACTGCGATGCGTCGTTCCAATATATCCTGGGTACGGCGGATACGCGCCGCGACATGGCGTACCGCTTCGTCAGTAAATGGGATGGGTAAGAGGTCGTAAAGATGACCGTCGTCGCTGCACCAGGATAAATGTTCGGTGTAGAGTGCAACGTCATATTCATCCAGGAACAACTTCACCCGTTTGAGGAAGACTTCATCCAATGGCGCCGGCCCACCCAGTGATAAGGACAACCCGTGCGCAACCATCGGCCGTTGTTCAGCAAACAGCCGCAGATCCTTGCGCCAGAGACCGCCCATACCCAACCAGTTTTCCGGGGCGATCTCAAAAAAGTCGATGGCATCAGGCACCCCGACCCTGAGGGCGGGAAGTAATTCCCGCCTCAGTCCGAGTCCCGCACCTTGCAAGCTGGTGTCAGGCATGTGCGCTCCGCAGATTACTGCGGTTTCTCGGTTTCTGGCATCGGCTCAGATGCTTTACCCATGCCAGCACCACACTTACCTTCACCGCATTTACCATCTTTGGCCTTGGTTGCGTCTTTCATGCCCGCACCACACTTTCCATCTGCAGCCTTGGTACCATCCTTCATGGCACCACACTTTCCATCCGCAGCCTTAGCCGCGTCTTTCATGGCGGCGCCGCATTTCCCATCTTCCATCTTGGCAGCGTCTTTCATGCCAGCGCCACACTTGCCTTCGGGCATTTTGGCGTCGGCCTCTGCAACCTGATAACCCTGGGTGAGTACCTGCATGCCAAAGGGATTGTCATTTGCAAAGGCAACACCGGTAGTACCCAGGGCAGCGGTCAGTGCCAGAGTGATAGCCGTCTTGGATGTTTTCATAATGTAAATCTCCTAGTTGTAGTGCGATGTCATAAGCCCGGGATGGGTAGTTCAAACAATGTTGTCGTAGAACTGGACTGGTACTCAGTGTGAATGTCCATTCTTCTCAGCAATCGCTTTATGGATACGTTCACGTGCCTCAGGTGATAGCGACGGTGTTTGCACTACAACATCCGACTGTGTTGCCATCCGTTGCAGCACTTGCCGCAACAGATGGAGCTGCCGTTCGAAACGTCGGCAGTTAGCGCATATCCAGAGGTGCAAACGCAGGCCAATTTTTTCCCGAAGACCTAATCCGCGTTCCTGGCCTTCTGAAACCAATTTGCTTGCCTCTTTACACGTCAGCATGTTGCATCATCCCAAGGCCATACCGACCCAGTTCTTGTCGAGGCAGCGTCGGAGCCCAAGTCGGGCACGATACAGCGTCGTCCAGAGATTGGTCGGTGTCATCGCCAGATCCTTACAAATTTCTTCAGTGCCCTCTTCCATGACCTCGCGCAGCACGAACAGACGCGCCATGCGCTTGGGTAACCGGTCGAGGCAAGCCTGCAGAATGACCCAGAACTGCCCATTTTCCATGGCCTGCTCAGGATCACCCCATTCGGCCAGTAACGAACCCCAATGGCCATCGGCGGTGAAGCTGGCGTCGACAATGTCACCGCCGTCCTCGCCCGCTTCATCCAGATCATCCAGTGGTACTTCACGTAAATCACGGCGGAACTGGTCCAGAATTTTGTGTTTCAGAATACCGATCAGCCAAGTGCGTAGCGACGATCTGCCGGAGAAACGCTCATGTGACTGCAAGGCCGCGAGGAAGGTTTCCTGGACCATCTCCTCCGCCTGGTGCTTATCCCGCAGCCGTACCAGAGCATAGCTATAGAGGGCATTGCCATGATCATCCACCCAGTTATCGGGAGACCCCGCGTCACTGCCCATCGAATCTCCCCCCGCAAGTAATTGACACTGGATCTTTTATAACCATCCGTTCCAGGACCGGATCATTCAGCATTGGTTCCGCGTTAATGCCATGCAATATAAGGACAGATCGATATACGAATGTCGGAAGTAACTGATCTTCACAGCCCCTGGAACTTTACACAACCTTGGCTACTCTATGGAAGTGCTGTCCCTCAAGTGACAGCCAGTAACATCCAACGTGCGGCTAATTACCGAGCACGATTTCTGACACCAACTCATATGCTGCTTGGACTGTCTTACCAAACCACACTGTTACATCACAAGGAGTGAGATCATGACTAACCATAAGACCACCGGCGTCCTATTGGCCGCCACCGCTGCTGCCATGTTCAGCGTCGTCAATGTTGCTCATGCTGCAGAAAATGCGGCCTCGACGGACCAGGTGAAATGTTCCGGCGTCAATGCCTGCAAGGGTATGTCGGAATGCGCCACTGCGGCGAGTTCCTGCAAGGGCCACAACAGTTGCAAAGGCCAAGGCTGGATGCACATGACAAAAGCCGACTGCGATGCCAAGGGCGGCACCGTGATGGAAGACAAATAAAATAGTGCGCTAACAACCGGACGTCTCTCGAATGCATTATCCCGGGAGACGCCCGGTCTTCAAATAAGAAGGTTGCTCATGAATGAAACCGACAGCAAGCAACGGCCTTTTTTGGGTTACGGTCTCGGTCTGCGTCCAAGCCACTACCAGGATATTCTCGAGCAACGGCCTGTTGTCGATTGGTTCGAGGCATTGACTGAAAATTATCTAGTGCCCGGTGGAAAACCGCTCTATTTTCTTGAACAGGTCCGCACGAATTACCCTATCGTTCTGCACGGCGTGTCAATGTCTATTGGTGCCAGTGAACCACTCAACCTGGAATATCTGCACCAGGTGAAGAATCTTGCGCAGCGCTTCGATGCTGCCTGGATCTCAGATCATTTATGCTGGACCGGCACACAGGACATCAATCTGCATGATCTGATGCCTCTACCCTATACCGAAGAAGCCATTCAGCATGTCGCTGCGCGCGTGGCACAGGTGCAGGACATCCTGGGTCGTCAAATACTGCTGGAGAACGTCTCCAGTTATGTCACCTATTGTGACTCGCGACTCACGGAATGGGATTTCCTCAATGCCATTGCAGAGGCCGCCGACTGCCTGATCCTGCTCGACATCAACAATATTCATGTCAGCGCCTTCAACCATGGCTTCAATCCGCAGGATTATCTGAACGGCATTGCGCCACAGCGAGTGCGCCAATTTCATCTGGCCGGCCACCAGAATCACGGTGACTACATCATCGACACACATGATGAACCGGTCATTGACGCGGTATGGGATCTATACACCGCTGCCTTGCGCCGTTTCGGCCCGGTCTCGACCATGATCGAGCGCGACGACAACATTCCACCACTGACGGATCTCCTTAAAGAACTCGATCAGGCGCGGCACATCGGCACCAAGGTGCTTACACGAGAGGATGCCGCATGACCAAGGGATTGCACGATCTACAGCAGGACTTTCAAGCGCACGTATTACACAGCGACGCGACGATGCTTGATCTGATCAGCAGCAACGTCCTACCGAGCGCCGCAGCAAGGCTTTCCATCTACGCTAACGCCTACCGACTACGGCTTTTGGAAGCGCTTACAACCGATTTTCCTGGTCTGCATACGCTCGCCGGAGACGAACTGTTCGAGCAGATGGGCCGGGACTATATCGCAGCCTATCCTTCCACGCATTTTTCAATCCGCTATTTCGGTCAGCACTTTAGCCGTTTTCTCGCCGATACCATTCCATACGCTGAATCACCCATGCTGACAGAGATGGCCACGCTTGAATGGGCATTGACCCTGGCTTTTGACGCTGCGGATAATGCCGTGTTGGCTGAGGCAGATCTTGCCGCCCTTGCACCTGAGGCCTGGCCAGACATGCGGTTAGGCTTCCATGCGTCTGTGCAACGGCACGACTTCCAATGGAACGTCGCGGAACTCTGGACGGCCATTGATCAGAAACGCAATCCAGAATCACCACATTGCTACCCACAGCCACATCCCTGGCTGATCTGGCGTCGCGAATATCAGAATTATTTTCGCCCGCTTGATGACATAGAAGCCTGGGCCTTGGATTTCTTACGCGCGGGAAACACTTTCGCCGCGCTGTGCGAAGGATTGTGCGCCTATGTCGAACCGGAACAGGTCGGCATGCTCGCCGCCAGTTATCTGAAAGGTTGGGTACGCGCAGGCATTGTCGCAGAGCTGCAAATTTAAAATTACACTACCCAGAGGGGCGGCCTTGGCTGCAAAACATTAGCGCAGACTTCGCAGCGTATCCAACACGGCACGGCGATAGTCATCAAGAGACTGATTGATAGTGTTAGCGCTGGTATCAGATTCACCCAGTTGCGGCCAATGTTCTTCCCAGCTTGCCTTTAACTGCGCAGCCTGCGTCGGAACCGGTTCAGGCATCACTTGGCTGAGATCCTGAATCGTCAGGATGTGCACCCATCCCGCACGCGGACTACCCAACTGAGTATCACGGTCGTAATGGCTGAAAAACACCACCCGCTGCAACTCACCAATCTCCAGCAGAATCTCGAAACCCGCAGTGCGGATGTTACTGTTCAACTCCGACTTTTCGTTACGCCAAGTATTGTAGGCCAGTCCTGACAGCGCCACGGTCAAACTGATAATGGCAACCAGATTACGCCGGACCTGCTCCTTAATAGAATCGCCCATCTGTGTCTCACCTCTATTGGTTAAGACGTTTACAGATTATTTCTCGCTTAAGGATGGTGCCCGGAGCCGGAGTCGTACTCCATGTTTTATCAATTAGTTAACTAGCCTTGGCGTAGATTTGGCGTAGGCGTAAAGTTGGCGTAATTGATAAGCATACAGGGTCCTCGTCGAGCTGATTTTGGGAAACTATACCACTGGTCTCGCTTGCGGTCGTGCGTTTACTAAGGTTGTCAGCCATCGACACACCGACTCCTATTCGTCTTCAATAGAGCACCCACATCGAATCTGCAAGTATTCCGAAAACCGTGTAGCGACTTCATGCAATAGGTCAGGCGTACCTACCAGACAGTTACTGACAAAGTGCTGGCTATCCAACCATTGTAAAAAATGAAACCAAATATTGGTCATTGGGCAGTCGTGGCGACAGTTACGACAACGCCCTGGCCGAGACGATCAACGGGCTGTACAAGGCCGAGTTGATCCATCGTCGCGCACCGTGGAAGACCCAGGAATCCGTGGAGCTGGCGACCCTGGACTGGGTCTCGTGGTTCAACAACCACCGGCTGATGGAACCCTTGGGCTATATCCCGCCCGCAGAAGCTGAGGCAAACTACTACCGGCAACGCAAACGTCAGGCCGCCGTTGCGGCATGACTTAAACCAAACAGCTTCCACGAAACCCGGGGCGGCTCACTGCAAGAAAAAGCCGACGGCAAAGCCGGGCGCGCAAGGCCGTGGTTAGCGAATGGAGCGGGCAGCGAAGCAACACGGGAGC
>JBGSOE010000075.1:0-22577 GCA_041739295.1 Thiohalobacterales bacterium
GATGCGCAAGCCGGCGTGGATTCGCGCCAAGTCTCCCGCACACCCGGAAGTGCAGCGGCTCAAGCAGATATTGCGCGACAACCGCTTGCACACGGTCTGCGAAGAGGCCTCCTGCCCGAACATCGGCGAGTGCTTCGCGCACGGCACCGCGACCTTTATGATCATGGGTGACATCTGCACCCGTCGCTGTCCGTTCTGCGATGTTGCGCACGGCCGACCCGATCCGCTGGATGTCGAAGAACCTAAAAACCTGGCGCGCACCATCGCGGCCATGGGTTTGAAATACGTAGTTGTAACTTCGGTCGATCGCGATGATCTGCGCGATGGCGGCGCTCAGCATTTTGTCGATTGCATCCGTGCGATTCGCGAATTGAATCCGGTCACGCGCATCGAAGTCCTGGTCCCCGACTTCCGCGGCCGTATGGATCGGGCTCTGGAAATCTTCCGCGCCGCACCACCGGATGTATTCAATCACAACCTGGAAACCGTGCCGCGCCTGTATAAAAAGGCCCGTCCAGGCTCTGACTACGCCTGGTCACTGGAATTGCTCAAGCGCTTCAAAGCCGAGCACCCGAACGTACCGACCAAATCGGGCCTAATGTTAGGCCTGGGCGAAGAGCTCAATGAAGTTGAACAGGTGATGCGTGATTTGCGCGCGCATGACTGCAATATGCTCACGCTCGGCCAATACCTGCAGCCCAGTCTGGATCATCTGCCCTTGGAACGCTTTGTTACCCCGGAAGAATTCACACAGCTGGGAACCATCGGCGACAGCCTGGGCTTCGACCACGTCGCCAGCGGACCGATGGTGCGCTCCAGTTATCATGCTGATCAGCAGGCGGCAGGCGTTGTTTGACCTATGACTGAGGATGCGCGATAGGCGCGCATCCTCAGCACTCAGGCAGCCAATGCGTCGAAAAGCTCATCCTGTCGCGATTCCAGTTGCGCACAGAGATGTTGATAATCCACTCCGACAGCCATGAACAACGCTGGGACATTCAGGCCAAGGTCCTCGAACTTCTGCGCCAATGTCTCGATACGATTGGGTATGCGCGCCATAAAGGCACGGCGCTCAATGTCAGGTAAAGCCGCCAACTCCTGCCTTAATCGCGACACCCCGAAGGCAACATGATCAAGCTCGTCGTTGAGCGGCACCCGCAACGATTCCCGGGTGCCGGGATCTGCCAACGGCACGATCTTTTCTACGGCCTCACTGCCCAGCGCCTCCACACATAAATAGAGATCAACCAGGAAATCCAACCAGGGCAAACTGCGGAAATGTGCGCGTATCCCAACCTGCTGAGCAGCGGTGATCAGCGGGTGGTTTTCTACACCAAAGGTTTCCATCCAGCTCAATTGGATGGAAACGTGCTTACTCTCGTCGCCAGTCTGTTTGGCCAGCGCCAGTTTCGCGGCAGTGTCAGGCGCACTTGCGATCCGCTCGGCACAGATTTCCATAATCAGTTGATCGACTTGCGTGTAAAGGATCAGCAACTGCCCCATAGCAGCTCGATATCCGGCATCGTTTTCAGTGGTAGATATGTTCAACATGGCGGGCGCCTCCTGAGAGGAATGGGCGATACGGTTGCAACAACCCATACAGTATGGCGCATAAATCCGTGTGCGCTTTTATCCACTCTCGATAAAGGGATAAGCTCAGAAACATCTTATGAACCTAAAAAATCATTTCAGCCACCGAAACACACGGAAGACACTGCAACACAGTGCCTTCCTGGAGCAGCTATTCACCACCTTGCGAGTGATGGCGGTGCCGGCGTGAAGCTTATGATCATGTCGGTGTTTTTCCGTGTGATTCCGTGGCAAATGCGGTTTATAGGTTGAGTCTTTGCCAAATCAGCCGCGCCGCCTCATCTGCGCCCGTGGGCCGCGGTGCTAGCGGAATCGATTGCGCCAATATCCGTTCCAGCGCCTCGCGCAACTCACCTCGCAACACCTGTTCATACCTGATCGGCGCACAGCGCCCATGCACCTGCAACCACTCGGCGAGACAGTGTTCCTCAGGCCAATTCGGACGAGGCATGTAGAGCAGCGGCGTGCCATTGCAGGCGCATTCCGCGACGGTGCCATAGCCAAGCTTGCCGAGCACTGCATCAACAGACGCCACAAGATCCGTAAAACCTATGCCGAGTGATGCAAAGGTATGCATATCCGCACGCGGCATCGCACAGTCGTCCGGGATAACCCAACTGATGTCGTTGGACACCGGCCAGTCCTGTAACGGAAGACTCAAGGGAATGCCGCCCGGCGAGATGACAACTATTCGCTGCGACTCGGACACGCCTAATTGTGCACAGAGTGTCGCGCGGCAATTATGTCCGAGGCGCGCCAAAGGACCTATTGGCCGAACATTGCACAGGTCTGGCATCGCCATCGATGGCGCCGGACATAGAAACATCTCGGCGCTGTTATAGGCCGACAGCATGCATTCGAGAATAGCGGAAGACCCCGGGCGGTCAGAGAAATAATGCCGATAGATATCCGCCCAGTTCAGCGAACAGAGCGCGATACCTGGTAGACCAATGCGCGCACTCGCCGCCAGCGGCAGGTAAGGCACATTCGCCAGCAGGAGATCCGGCGCCAGGCTTTCTAACATGGCAACAGTCTCCGCGAGCCGAACATCCCAGTTCGCATGAAACACCGCATAGTCTGCGGCGCTACGTGTCAGATCGACCTCCAGCGCGGATGACATCTGCATGCCGAAATCACCACGCCAATCGATCAGCTGGAATTCGCCCGGAATGCGGTTTTCAAGAAATTTTCGCGGCAAACCCGTGAGCAGTGTCAGGCGCAAATCCGGGCAGTGCGTCCGCAACGCCGTCAGCACAGTAGCGGTCTGCGCGCCATGTCCGTATCCATGAGAACTGATCGCAACAGCCAGATGCATGAACTACTCAGTCTCGGTGTCGATCAATTCGTAACGCTCCATCAAATAACCGAGACAATCCTGACGGATCACTCGCTCATCCAAAGTGAACATGGAAGGCATAACCGGACGACGCACACACAGTCGTCCCGTGTTGATAACAAAAAAGCGTTCGCTGACATCCTTACCGGTCTCGTCCCAGGCCTCCAGTCGCGGAACGGACGCGCCATCAATCCAACCCAACTGCGCGCCAGCGGATAGCTCGCGGAAATTCAGGTGATCGAGTTCGGGCAGAAAGCGGATATCGCTCGGCGTATCGCCGAAAGAAAAACTGACCGATTCCGGCACCTTGATAATCGCAACGGTGTGAAACAAATCTATGTCATGCGCTGCCACGGGGTGTATGGGCAGTTCCGTCATATGTAGACAAGCATCCAGATAATCACGGGCATGCTGGATACCGTGCGGTTGCCCCGGTTTACCGCATTCCACCGTCACAGCCGGGCAGAGCCGCGAGAAGGCCAGCGATTGCACGCCGCGCGGACGTGTGAAGTAAACCACTGTGCGCGAGAATAAAGTCGCTAACTGCAGATAACGGTGGTCGATGCGGTTGACGCAACCGTAATGCGGGTTGATACCGGTATTGTTATGCACATCAACGCTCGCGAACACTTGGCGTTGCTCCATCTCTGCGACAACGCGCGCCATAAGGGCGTGCTCAGGTGTTGCAGGCATGTCGCCGCCGGGCCAGACGCGATTGTAATCAGGCTGCCCTTCCAATCGGCGCAGTCCTACGGCGGCCGCACTCACATTACCGAAAAAGATACTCAGCGCCCGCGGTAACATTTGCCCCTGATATCGCCGCAACAACTCACGCACCGCGTAGAAACCGGTATCTTCATTGCCGTGCAGCAACACAGAAACAAACAATGGCTCAGGATGCCGTCCGGGCAGATGCAGGAGTGTAGGACCACCCAGCAGCGCCAGCAGTCCGGCTGCTTCAGCTTCCAGTAACCCAGCGGGCGGCGATTCAAGAATATTCAGCATGATATTTGACCGTCATGATATTGGGCGTTGATAATCTGACGCACTCTATATTACTAGGGAATCTCTGATTAATTTGATCAAGTGAGCAGATGCAAGGTGCAGCCGGGCGACTCGTAGCGAAGCGGAGAGAACGGCGCTAGCCGGCCCGAAGGTCGAGGTGCGCAGCACCGAGTAAAAAACGGAGTTTACTCTATCTAAATGAGTATTTTGAGCCCGGCTGCAACGTGGCAGATGCCACTTCAGCGAATTAATCAGAGGTTCCCTGGAACCTATCTCAAGGCTTGTAGGCATTTTGCTCTTATCGACGCCACGCGACTGTAATTCCGGAACAGCGACGGTATAGTAACCACGCACAGACTCAACACTAGGGATAGACATGCAAACGGACCCGCATAATCAAAGCCACCTCAGCGCCCATGCCGGCAAGGGCAGTTTGCAGTCCGAGCTGGATGAGATGATCAGAAAATTCTCTTCCGAAGTACCTGGCGAGGTGCAGAGCGTCATGCGCAAGGCATTAAAGGCGATGGCGGATTCTGGTGTCGCCGAGGAGTGCCTGCGTATTGGCATGCGTCCGCTTGATTTCACGTTAAACAACCAGCACAACAAACCTATCAATCTGGAACAGACACTACAACATGGCCCCGTGGTGATCTCGTTTTTCCGTGGCATGTGGTGTCCTTATTGCAGCCTTGAACTACAGGCGTTGCAGCAGGCTTTGCCCGCTATCAACGCATCCGGCGCAACGCTGCTGGCCATCTCACCACAAACGCCGGAACAAACCCATTCCACCGCTGAAAAGTTCAATCTTGGCTTCGATGTGCTGAGCGATGTTGGTAATCGCGTCGCGGCGACCTTCGGCTTGGTGCTGTCGCTGCCTGAAATGCTGCGTCCCATCTACACCAATTTCGGCTTCGATTTACCCAGCCGCAACGGTGACGACAGTTACGAACTGCCCATGGCAGCCACCTATGTTCTCGACCGCGATGGGCTGATCCGCCTTGCCTTTACTGATACCGACTACACCAAGCGATTGGAGCCGGCCGAAATCATTGCCTGTCTGCGGTCACTTTGAACGTCTATGCGCTGCGACTCGACCCCCTTCGGGAGTGGTTGAGGTGAGGGGAATTCAATCTCATTTCTGATCCCCTCATCCTACCCTTCTCCCTGAGGGAGACGGGATGTTCTACTTCGACTATGTGTTAGGGAACCTCTGATTAATTTGATCAAGCGAGCAGATGCAAGGCGCGGACGGGCGACTCGAAGCGAAGCGGAGAGAACGGCGCCAGCCGGCCCGAAGGGCGAGGTGCGCAGCACCGAGTAAAAAACGGAGTTTACACGGAGTAAATGAGTATTTTGAGCCCGGCTGCAACGCGGCAGATGCCGTTTCAGCGAATTAATCAGAGGTTCCTTAGAACCTATCTCAAAATGCATCTAGCGTGTCTAAGCGTCTTTCATGCTGCGCTTCAAGGCGACAAATTCGCGTAAACTTTCACGGGCTTCGGCATCAAGCTTCACAAACTGAAATCCGATAATGTACCCATTGCTGCTGAGATGATTGAAGCGCGCAGTTCCCTGCACGCGAAAATCAACCTGACGCCCGCGCACCACCAAGTTAAATGACAATTCCAGGGTGGCGCCAATCTCGGCCGGCGCTTCAAAGGCCACCGCCACACCGCCTTGCGATATGTTGGTAGTACGCGCCTGCACTACAGCACCACTGCTGGTGCGTATCCACACCGGACGCGTCACTGCGACACGCGGGTAACTACGCAGATCATTCATATTCACGCTAGCTCCCCGCTGTTCATAATTGCCAAGTATGCACCGGCGCACCACTATCCTGATGCTCGCGATAAGCCAGCGTCAAACCCTGCCAATCCGCGCCATACCGTGCGACATAGGCGCGTTGCCACGCGGCACCGGTCTGCCCAGTCTCGACACGCCCCTGAATCACACCCAAAAAACGATCAATATCCGCAGCATCCAGCGTCATCTGCTCCAGGCCACGACGTGCCAGTGGCAACAGTTCGTTGAGGACCAGAGGTTGCAGTCGGCTTTTTTGTTCGCGCGCCCAGCCTACCTGAGCATCGAGACCGTCACGCGCTGCCGCGTAGAAATTATCGCGCGCCAGACTGAATGGCAACAGTGGTTTGGACAGGGTTGTCGCTGTACCGAGTGATTGCATCAGCCCAAAGAAAAACGCTGCATTGGCAATACCATCAATCAGAGTCGGGCCACCCGGCACCACGCGATGCTCGATGCGCAAGTGCGGAGTCCCGTCATCATCAAAGCCGATTAACGGCCTATTCCAGCGCCAGATGGTGCCATTGTGCAGCCGCAGATGATTCAGACACTCCGGTGCCGCGTCACTGCACATCGGCAACAACACTGGGAAATGATCCAGATTTTCCTGGAAACACTCGAACAATGAGTCATGCACATAACCGCTGCCAAAACTCACGCGACGAACTGGTCCCTGAGCCACTGCGCCGAAACCTCCGACTGCGACCGATTGCTCGAACAGCGGAATGCGAGTTTCACTCCACAGATCCCGGCCGAACAAATACGGCGAATTGGCACTCACCGCAACCATCGGCGCGGACAGCATCTGCGCGAGGTTGTAATATTGCGCTGCCTGCGCCGGCGCGACCTTGAGGTGGATTTGGAACGAGGTCGTGGCCGCCTCCAGCATCACAGTATGATGCTCGGTCCTGAGGTATTCATGTCCCTGGATATCCAATTTCAACGGCCGCCCTTCGCGCTGACGCAGCACCTGCTCATTAAGCGCGCGATAGCGTTTCACATCCGACATATTGCCTGATGTGAGATCCTGCTCATGCAAGGTCGGCAGAATTCCGATGGTCAGCAGGCCGGTATCCAGCTGCGCCGCCGCGCGCCGACAGCGCATATAGGTGGCTTCCAATCCTGCAAGCATGCAGCTTAGGGCATTTGACTGCAGTGGAACTGGCTGCGTGTTGATTTCAACATTAAAGCGCGCGAGCTCGGGGACCACCAACGGATCATCGAGCTGCTTCAGTAGTTGTGCATTAATCGGTGCGGGACGGCCGACCGCATCGATGAGCCAGACCTCCAATTCCAAACCGGCGACCCGGTCTCGGGTGGAGAATGTCGCATCACGGAACCAGCTGCGCAGCAGCGCGGTTTCGATACGCAGACGCTCGTTGAAACGCGAAAAATCCGCATCGGTGAAATGGCTGTGCGCAATCTCCTGACCCATGGGTCAGATCTCCGGACCGGTTATGATTGCATCATAACCTAGTGAGCCGCTGAGGCAGACTGTCGGGCGCGCGGCTGCGCCGCTGAACCCGACCTACGAGTAGCACATGCCCAACGTAGGTCGGGTTCAGTCCGAAGGCCGCGCCCGACAATCCGAAGCTCGATACCTGAAATCAGCGCCCGCAGTTGAAGCTCAACAATCAGCCCTGCAGCAAACTATCCAATGCTTCCAGGCGCTGCGGCGTACCGACATCCGACCATTGACCCGTATAATGCATACCGCTCACTTGGCCCTGTGCCATTGCCTGACGCAACAGCGGCGCCAGCGGGAAACGCCCTGGCGTGCTATCTGCGAACAGGCTTGCGCGATACAGCCCGATGCCGCTGTAGGTCAGGCGCGGCCCCGCGCATTCGAAGACGCGCGCGTCCGCCAGGCAAAAATCGCCGTCGGGATGTTGCTCAGGATTATCCACCAGCACGAGATGGGCCAGGCCATCAAAAATCTGCGGCAGGCTTGCGTAATCAAAATCCGTCCAGATATCGCCGTTCACGACCAGAAACGGCCCCTCACCCAGCCAAGGCAACGCACGTTGAATGCCTCCACCGGTTTCCAGCGCACCTTCCGGTTCGGCTGAATAGGTGATGTGCGCGTTATAGCGCGCGCCATCCCCCAACGCCGCCTCGATCTGCGCCCCCAGATGGGCGTGATTAATGAGGATATCCGTCACGCCTGCACGCACCAGCGCTTCAAGATGATATTCGATCAACATCTTTCCGCCGGCGCGCAACAGCGGCTTGGGTGTATGGTCGGTCAGTGGCCGCATGCGTTCGCCGCGACCAGCGGCGAGAATCATTGCTTTCATGCTGGGATACTTACATCAGGAAACCGTGCCTAGAGTAGCCGAGTCAATCGCGTCTGCCCAGCCTCGACACACATCTCCGTTGCCGGCGGTAGTACCGCACATCTCCAGCTCATCAGTCATGCACGAGGTTCTGTAGTCTGATGCAACAGACAACGCACAGTTACCAATGAAAATTCAGCACCAATTAACAAAAGTTAGCCTATTGTCCATAACTCAAACAGGCAGGATTGGACTTAGGTGCAGCACTGAAAATCTCACGACAAGACTGAAGTTTAAATCTGCATAACACCTATTGACGCCCTATTTATGCATACGCTAGCGTGCTGTTGCCCCATCTTGAAAACCAATAATTTTCAGCTTTCGAGGCCGGTAAAATCCGCACCACGCGGATCAACATTCAACAAGCTACTGAGGTGCACTATGAGCCCGACCGCGAATGCCGACATCTTTTCCAAAATATTTTCACGCCATGTCCAGCGTTCGCTTGGGCGCCTGGAACCCCATCAAATCGCACTAGGTATGCGCAAAGTCGATGCATTAGGTCCTGGCACTGTCGTAACCTCAGGACGTGAAATGCTGATGTTCTCATCTAACAACTATCTGGGCCTGGCCAATGACCCACGCGTCATGGAGTGTGCCTCACGTGCGGTACAGACATGGGGCGCCAGCACCAGTGGCTCGCGGCTGCTTAATGGCACCAATGAGTTACATATTGAGTTGGAAGAGCAGCTGCGGGCATTCAAACAAATCGAGAAAGTCGTGGTCTTTTCCAGCGGCTACATGGCCAACCTGGGCGTCCTGAGCGCGTTGCTGACAGAAGACGATGTGGTCGTCATCGACAAACTGGCGCATGCCAGCATTATCGATGGTTGCAAACTGGCGGGTGCGCAAGTACGCAGCTTCAAACATCAGGATCTTGAATCACTGGAAATGGTACTGCTTTCCATCGAACCAGAACGTTCCAAACTGGTGGTTGTGGATGGCGTATATAGCATGGACGGCGATTTCGCCAAACTGCCAGACATCATCCGCATTGCGCATCGGCATGGTGCACGGGTGATGGTAGATGATGCACACGGCACTGGCGTAGCCGGCCCTAATGGACGAGGGAGTGCCGAACATTTCGGTATCGACGAACCGGATATCATCACCGGGACACTCAGCAAAGCGTTCGGCTGCTACGGCGGATTCGTCGGCGCCAAAAAGGAAATCATCGACTTCCTCAAGCTTTCATCGCGATCTTTTATATATTCGACCAGCCTATGTCCCTCCGCCACCGCAGCGGTCCTGCAGGCACTCACGATTACCCGCGAGGAACCGGAGCGCCGCGAGAATCTCTGGCGCTGCACCAATTACCTGTTGCGTGAATTGAAGTCGCTAGGCTTCGACACAGGTCATAGCGAAACGCCAATCATTCCGATCATCCTCAGAGATCATAACCGGATGTTTGATCTGGTAGCGGCATTGGATGCGGAGAGTATTTTCGTCAGCCCAGTAGTTTACCCAGCCTGCCCGAAGCATAAGCCACGGGTGCGCCTGAGTCTGATGGCTGATCACACCCTGGCTGACATTGACCACTTGCTGGATGTTCTGGATACCCAGGGTCGACGCCTCGGTCTGTTACGGCTAAATTAAGCGTATCGCCATTATGCAATACGATCCCATTGCAGAACGACTAGCATCTATTCGTTGCGAGCTGTATGAATCTGCGCGGCAGGCAGGTCGCGCGACAGATCAGATTCGCCTGATCGGTGTAAGCAAGACCAAACCGCCACAGGCCGTCGCAGCGGCCCTCGCGGCTGATCTCCACGATTTCGGCGAGAACACTTTGCAGGACGCCAGAACCAAAATTCCGCACTTTGCCCAGATGCCTGCACAATGGCATTTCCTAGGTCACCTTCAGAGCAACAAGGCCAAACTGATCGCGCAGCATTTTCAGTGGGTTCATTCGATAGACAATTTGAATATAGCGGAACGCCTGAATCACTCGGCACTCCGGCATAGTATCGTCATCAATGGCCTCATACAGGTCAACATCAGTCGTGACCCTGCCAAACATGGCATCGCCCCTGAAAAATTATCCTTTCTCCTAGAGAAACTACTGAGCGCAGACCTGCAGTGCGTGAAGCTCCGCGGGCTAATGACCATTGGCAACGCAAGCGCGAACGACAACGAACTCCGTAGATCATTTGCCGGACTCAGAAAATTGGCCGAATGCACCCGGCTGCAATTCGGCCTGACACTGTTCGATGAGTTGTCGATGGGCATGAGCCGCGACTACCGACTGGCAGTGCTGGAAGGGGCAACCATGATCAGAATTGGCACCGCCATTTTCGGAACCCGAAACTATCCGGTCACTTCCACCATGAACGCACCGGTCCTGGAGGACATGAGATGAAAGAATTGCTCGGACGGACTGCGCGCTACAACTATAATCATACCGCCTGGTTCTATCAGCCACTGGCGGCACTGTATTCAGCGGGTGTAATCAAGGCGTCCAAAGTAGCGCAGGTCGAATACATGCAGGCAGGAGAACGCGTACTCTATGCCGGCGTTGGCACCGGTGAGGACGCACTGGAGGCCGCGCGAAAGGGCCTGCGCCTGACCTGCATTGACCTTTCACCCGCCATGCTGGAGCGCACTCGACATATTATCGAGCAGGAGAAACACTCGAGCGCGGTCCGTCCCGAGTTCATCTGCGGCGATATCATGCAGCATGATCGGTTCGAGCGTTACGACGTCATTTGCGCTAACTATTTTCTGAATGTCTTTGCCGAACCGTTGATGGTCGATGTGCTAGCGCATCTGACACGCTTGCTTAAACCGGGTGGGCGATTGATGATCGCTGATTTTGCGCTGCCACAAGGTAACTGGTTGCAGAAAGGACTCCACACCCTTTACTACCGTATAGCCAATACATTTTACTGGAGCCTATCCGGGAATGATCTTCACCCAATCTATGACTATCCGAAATATTTTACGAAAGTCGGCTTGCTGCCGACCGCCACAAAACACTTCCCGCTACTAAGGCGTGGCCCAGCATGGTACTGGTCAGTGACAGCTACGAAGCCTCAAATGCAGTGAAAATGCGTTAAATGCAGGTCGCACAAAGCAATAACCCGCATCAGAGCCCCATCAAGGCGCGCAATACCCTCCAGGTCAACTATGGGTGGCAACGCCTAAGAGATTTTCTTCCAAGGGATCTGGAATAAACGGCGCTCTACCCTGACGCAGGCGGCGCTTATCCAAGGTCATTCTAAATAGACGGATCATATTGCTCACCGGACAGACTTGCTCGAATGCCATCAATATGAGTTGTGGACGGTTGGTAACATCGAATTTCTTGAATACACGCCCCAGATAGAGCTTGACGCTCTGTTGCGACAGAGATAAATCATCAGCGATTTCTTTGGTTGATAAACCTTTCAGCACCAGTTGAAATACGTCCACCTCACGACGCGATAACACACTACCCAGGCCTTCAATCTTGCGCTGGATGATTGCCTCGATCATCTCCTCAAACTCGACTGCACTACGCGCGAATTCGGACAATACTGCGCGCTCCGCCCATATTTCTCCGGCACGAACACGACTGAGTGCCTTGCGAACCTGTTCACCGGACATGCGTTCATTGATATAGCCATCTGCACCAGCACGGATGATCCGGTGTAAAAAATCCGTTTCTAACCCCTGGCCAAACACAAGAATACGGACGGATGGCGCTGCCTGCTTGAAGCGCGCCATGAACATAGCCGCGGGCTGCATTACAGCACGATGATGAACCAGCAGGATATCCGGCATCGTCGACAGAAACTTATCCCAGCAGCCATCACCTGGCTTGACGCAGGCGCTCACGACATTGCCTGCATCGGCTGAAATTACGTGGGTCAACCCCTCGACGTAATGATCCTGCTCGGCGAGAATGAAAATTCGATTGACCACACCCTCTGCCAAGGCTTCCTCGACAGCGCCTACAAATGAAGATTTATTATTGTTTTGCAAGATTATCCCCCCTACCTTGTGATCACGCAGACCAACAGGCTGCGGAAATCACTATAAACGCTAGGTCGGATTGATACCACTGGACGCAGGTAAGGTGCCGCTATAGACGAAGGTCTAGTCTTGTGAAAAACACCCAGTTATCGTGGACCTAGCGTACTGGGCGCTTAAACGCCTTACGCGCGCGTTCGACCTTGGCCCTGATCACGCAGTCTGCGACATGATCATTGATCAGGCCCATGGCCTGCATCAAGGCAAACATCGTGATCGGTCCGACGAACTTCCAGCCCATTTTCTTCAGCGCCTTCGACAGCGCAATGGATTCCGCAGACGTTGATAGCGTTTGCGCTGCTGCAACCGGTTGCGTTGCTGGTTCGTAGCGCCAGAGGTAACCTGCCAACGAACCTTCCTGCTGAATAAGTTCACGCGCCCGCTGTGCATTGTTGATCACGGCTTCGATCTTGCCTCGATGCCGGATGATACCTGCGTTCTTGAGCAGGCGTGTGACATCGCGTTCGGTGAAGCGTGCAACTTTCTCGATATCGAAATTATGGAAGGCCGCGCGAAAATTATCGCGCTTGGCGAGAATGGTGCGCCAGCTGAGGCCAGCCTGAAAACCCTCCAGGCAGAGCTTCTCAAACAGACGTTGATCATCACCGACCGGGAAGCCCCATTCGCTATCGTGATAATTCAGAAATTCAGGAGCATCACTGCACCAGCGACAGCGCGGCTTTTTATCGGGGCCGATGAAGGTCGTGGTATTTGAGATCGATTCTTCCATGCGTTGCGTACTCCATCGCGAGTGGGAATGTCGGACGCGGCCTTCGGCCTGAACGGCTGCCCATCACAGCTGTTGCTGTGATGGGCTGTAAAATAGCTATCTTTTCTTTACCGTACCAACTCCGCGTTGTATAGCGGGGTTGGTTCATCCGACCTACGTTTAGTCCGTGGAATAGTGTAGGTCGGACTCAGTGGCGCTAGCCGCGCGTCCGACAGGCTCAACTACGCTCACAACCGCCCTATCATCCAGCCAGATTCGGTGCCGCCTGCGGCAGACGTTCAATGACTTCCCCTGCCAATTCGCCCAATTCTCTAAGCTCTGGATAGCGCGCCGCCACTTCGACCACATAACCCAGGGTACGCGGGATATCGGCGAGGTAACCCGGCTTGCCGTCGCGGCGATACAGGCGCGCGAAAATACCAGCGGCTTTCAAATGACGCTGCACACCCATCCAGTCGAACCACTGCAGAAACTGCATTTCGTCCGCGAGCTTGTCGCGCAACACGCCTGATTGCACCGCGAGTTCACGATAGCCGAGCGCCCAATGCTCGACCTGTGCGCGTGGCCAGGCGATATAACAATCACGCAGTAAAGACACCAGATCGTAGGTCAGCGGACCGATGACCGCATCCTGAAAATCCAGAATACCTGGGTTGTGACGTGCCGTGACCATGAGGTTGCGCGAATGATAATCGCGATGCACGCATACCTGCGGCTGCGCGAGCGCAGATTCGGCCAGCAGATCAAAACTGCTTTCCAGCAAGACCGAGTGTTCATTGCTCAGGCTAATGCCCAAATGGGTGCCGACCAACCAGTCGCGGAACAAGGCCATCTCGCGCAGCAGCATCGGCTTATCATAGGCTGGTAATTCGCCAGCCTGCGGTCCCTGAGCCTGGATCACCAGCAGGGCACCGAGCGCATCGCCATAGAGGCGCTGTGCCGTGTCGGCATTCAGCGCGTGCAGATAATGCTCATCACCGAGATCGGTAAGTAAGTAGAAACCCCGCTCGATATCCGCACGCAGTACTCGCGGCACATTCAGACCGATGTCTGAAAACAGTGCATCGACCTTCAGAAAGGGCTGCATATCCTCCTTATCCGGCGGCGCGTCCATGACAATGTAGCTGGCATCGCCGGCGCGGACCCGGAAATATCGCCGAAAACTCGCATCGGCAGAGGCAGGGCGGATATCGGCTGCCGCAAATTCCGTGGAGGTCTGTAACCAAGCTTCGATCTGTTTCAGGCGTTCGGGCACGATGTGGGTCCAGGGTTGCTTGAAAATGACTGCATCAGCCGTGTGGGCCAAGGCCCGCGCATTATAGCCGAGGCCTGTCCGGTCGCGTCCAACGCGATAAAGTCATTGAAGCAAAAGCCACTCTGTGCGATTTTACGGGGCGCCTGCCGGGCCCCGCCCAGCGCATGCGATCCTGCAGATTGACTGCACAACTTAGCCGCGCCGCGCACTGGCCAGACTGCCGGGCCGGACACTTAAAGACGCCGCGCGCAAGGAACACACCACGTGATTGAACGATCTCTGCTAGCGGCACTGATTGCTGGCCTGATCCTGCCGCCCATCGCGGGCGCACAGGATAACCTTACCTCTCCTTGGAATTGCCTGGAGAATCCGCCCGGCAATTGGCAGTGCTCCCCCGTCAACAGCACTACCGAACCCGTAAAACCGCCGACCGCCACCACAGCGTTGCCGGCGGAATCACTGCGTACACCACCAGCCGAGCCACCTGCACCTGCACCTGCACCTGCACCTGCACCTGCACCTGCACCTGCACCTGCACCTGCACCTGCACCTGCACCCAGCGCAGTAATAACAACCCCGGAAGTTGCCGTCACAGTGGCGCCCAAACCGGCGCCTGACGCTGTCAGCCCAATACCGCCAGCAGCGCCCGTCGTTGCCACCCCTGTGACGCAACCCGACCTTATGCCCAGCACTGCATCAATCAATGCCGCCGCAGACACCTACGATCTCTGGGCGCTGTGCGGCGCCCGTAGCGCACCTGAAATCCCGGATGCCAATTTGATCGGCAGCGAACTCTCCGCAGACAACGCCGAAAGTCAGCAGGGCCAGACTTATATCCTGACGGGCAATGCGGTGATAGATCGTGCTGGGCGCCGCGTACAGGCCGACCAGATCCGTTATAACGAACCACTGGGTGAAGTCCAGGCCGACGGCAATGTGCGTCTCGACGAAGCTGGATTAAGCGTTACCGGCAGCAGCGCCACACTGCTGCTCGACAAAGACCAGGGCGAAATCCATGACGTGGAATATGAAGTCCACGCCCAGCACGCACGCGGCCAGGCCGATCTCGCCCGCCAAGAAAGCAAGACCCGCAAGGTCTTTGAGAAAGGCACTTACACCACGTGCGATGCAAATAGCGAAGCGTGGCGATTGAATGCGCGCGAGGTCACGCTGCAGGAAGACACGGGCGAAGGCGTCGCGCACCACGCCTGGCTGGAGATCGGCGATGTACCGGTGTTTTATACACCCTACATCAGCTTCCCGATCGACGATCGCCGCAAGAGCGGCCTGCTGGTGCCGAGCTGGGGCAGTTCGCAGAACGGCGGCACCGAAGTCGCCGCACCCTATTACTGGAACATCGCCCCTAACTACGATGCCACGATCACGCCACGCGTACTCAGCAAGCGCGGCCTACAAATGCAGGGCGACTTCCGCTATCTGCAACCGAATTACACTGGCGAGCTGGGCGTGGAATATCTGCCCAGTGATAGCGCCTACAATGACGAAGACCGCTCCCTGGTACGCATCGATCACAGCGGCCGACCGCTGCCGCGGCTGACGACTGAAATCCATGCCACGAACGTGTCGGACGATCAATACTTCGAAGACCTCGGTACAAGCCTGGAAGTCAGCAGTACCACTCACCTTGAGCGTCTCGCCCAGGCGAATTATTTTGGCAATGGCTGGAACTTGACGGGGCGCGTCCAGGATTTTCAAACCGTCGACAGCTCCATCCTGCCTGCCAACCGGCCCTACAAGCGTCTCCCGCAAGTGTTATTCAACGCCAATCCGCGCACGCGTCCGTATGGCCTGGAGTTGAACTTCGCCAGCGAGGCAGTGCAGTTTGACCATACCGATTTAGTTAAAGGCAGCCGACTTGATCTGAAGCCGATGGTGAGCCTGCCGCTGGGCGGTGCCGCCTGGTTTGCAACCCCATCCGCCGGCGTGCGCTACACCCAGTACAATCTCGACAATCAGACCGCGGGCCTGCCGGATTCACCGGACCGCACCACTCCGATCGTCAGCGTCGACAGCGGCTTGTTCTATGACCGCAATACCAGCCTGTTCGGCAACGACCTGCTGCAAACCCTGGAGCCGCGCGCTTTCTATTTGTACGTACCGGACAAAGACCAGTCCGACCTGCCGGTATTTGACACCGACCAGCGAGACTTCAGTTTCTCGCAAATGTTCTCGGATAACCGTTTCGGTGGAGCAGATCGTATGGGCGACGCCAATCAGCTCACGCTGGCGGCGACCACGCGTCTGCTGGACCCCGCGACAGGCACTCAGCACGCGAGCTTCAGCCTGGGTGAAATCTTCTATTTCCGTGATCGTAAGGTCACCCTGCCCGGGGACAGCGTAGAGGAAGAAAGCACGTCCGATTTTCTTGCCGAACTGGATCTGCGTCTGTCCCAACGCTGGAAAGGCACCGCTGGCATACAGTGGGATCCGAACGAATCCAAAACCGATCGCAGCAATGTGCGCCTGCAATATCGGCCCAACGAGCGTCATCTCTGGAATATCGCCTACCGCTATCAGACCGACGAACTGGAGCAAATCGACACCTCGGCACTGTGGTATTTCAACCCGCGCTGGCACGGCATAATGCGCTGGAACTACTCGCTGTCCGATGGCGAGATGATGGAATCCCTGGCCGGGCTTGAATATGAAAGCTGCTGCTGGATTCTGCGCGTCCTTGGTCGCAGCTACCTCAGCGACACTCAAGGGGAACATAACGACGCAATATTGTTCCAATTGGAACTCAAGGGCCTGACCAGCATCGGCGATCCGATCGAGACTCTGCTGGAAGATGGTATCCTTGGCTACACTCACCATTAATTTTAGGTTGAATCACGTGTCGAAAATCTTTGCCCAGTTATTAATCCTGTCCTGCCTCGCCGTTACCGCCATGACCGGCAGCGTCTCCGTCTCGGCCAGTGAGCCGCTGAACAGCATCGTCGCCGTGGTAAATGACGATGTGGTTATGCAGACTGAGTTGGATGCGAAACTCACCCTCATCCGCGGACAGCTGCGCTCACAGAACACCGCCTTGCCGCCAGAGGACGTGCTACGCCAGCAGGTATTGGAACGTGTCATCATGGACAAGCTGCAGCTGCAACTGGCTGCCCTCAACAATATCCAGATCGATGATGAAACGCTTACCAGCAACCTGCGCAATATCGCTGAACAGAACAACATGAATCTGGAGCAGTTCCGTACCGTCCTGGAAGAAGAAGGCCAGAACTACACCACTTTCCGCGAAGAGATCCGTAATCAGATTATTCTGGCCCGCTTGCACCAGCAGATGGTGGGTAGCCGCATCAACATCACCGAGCAGGAGATCGACAACCTGCTGGCCAATGAGAAAACCTGGGGTGGCAGCGAAAAGGAATATCACCTCGCGCATATCCTGATCGCGGTTCCGGAAGGCGCCTCGCCAGAACAAATCAAGATTGCTCAGCAGAAGGCCCAGGCAACCGTCGACAAATTACGCAGCGGAGCAGATTTCGCCGCCACTGCGGTAGCAGTCTCCGCGGGACAAACCGCCCTTGAAGGTGGTGATCTTGGCTGGCGCAAGGCAGGACAGCTGCCGGCAGTTCTGACAGATGTCGTCATTGGCCTGCAACCGGGTCAGATCTCCGATCCACTCCGTGCCAGTGGCGGTTTCCACATCGTCAAGCTAATCGAACTGCGCGGTGACGGACGCCATGTCATCACCCAGACGCATGCTCGCCACATCCTGCTTACCGCCGACGACGTGCTGCCGGAAAATGAAGTGCGTATCCGCCTGGAACAGTTACGCGACCGCATCATCGGCGGCGAAGATTTTGCTCAGCTGGCGCGCTCGCACTCCAAAGACAAAGTATCAGCCTCCAAAGGCGGCGATCTCGGCTGGGTCAGTCCCGGCGAGTTAGTACCCTCCTTCGAAGAGGCCATGAGTAAACTAAAGTTGAAGGAAATCAGTCAGCCGGTGCAAACCCAATTCGGCTGGCACATCATCCAGGTGCTGGAGCGTCGCGACCACGACAGTACGGATGAGTTCAAACGCAACAAGGCGCGCGATCTTATCCGCAAGCGCAAGACCGACGAAGAACTCGAGCTGTGGATGCGACGGCTGCGCGACGAGGCTTATGTCGAGTATCGCAACCCCGAGTAATCCCAGTGTTCAGCTGAACATCGTTGCTGCCCGCCACACCCGAAGGCCACTTGCATGTCGCAGATCCCTCGCCTAGTTATCACTGCCGGTGAACCCGCCGGCATTGGGCCGGATCTGTGTCTGCGCCTGGCGCAATCCGATCAGATCGCCGAACTTATCGTGGTCGCCGACATCGAACTGCTGCGGCAGCGCGCGACACAGCTCGGGATTGATGTCGAACTCACCGCTTACGATCCCGCTCGCGCCGCACAACCGCAGCGCGCCGGCACGCTACAGGTACTGAGTGTGCCACTCGCCGCGCCAGTTCACGCCGGTCACCTGAATAGCGCCAATGCCGGCTATGTGCTGGCTTGCCTGGATTGCGCCGTGGATGGTTGCCGTGACGGCCGTTTCGATGCGCTGGTCACTGGCCCGGTGCATAAAGGCATTATCAACGACGCCGGTATCGCCTTTAGTGGTCATACAGAATACTTGGCGGCCCGCTGTGGCACGCCGCAAGTGGTGATGATGCTGGCAACTGATGGATTGCGCGTAGCGCTCGCAACCACGCATTTGCCGCTTGCCCAGGTCAGCGCGGCCATCACGCCCACGGAACTCAGCACCACCCTGCGCATTTTGATCCAGTCCCTGCAATCGCAATTCGGCATCGCGCATCCGCGCATCCTGGTGTGCGGCCTGAATCCGCATGCCGGTGAAAGCGGCCACCTTGGCCATGAAGAGATTGATGTGATCGCCCCGGTACTGGAAAGTATGCGTGGCGCGGATGCAGAACTGCTCGGACCATTGCCTGCCGACACCCTGTTCACACCAAAATACCTGGAGCGGGCTGATGCGGTGCTGGCCATGTATCATGACCAGGGACTGCCGGTGCTGAAATACAAAGGCTTCGGTCGCGCCGTGAATATCACGCTCGGCCTGCCGATCATCCGCACTTCGGTCGATCATGGTACCGCACTGGACCTTGCCGGGACTGGTCACATCGACACGGGCAGCCTGAATACAGCCATTGCGGTCGCACTGGACATGTTGCAGCACCCAGGGTAGGGCGCATTGCATCACGCTTGCCGAAGTGCGTATTGCGACAGACACACACCGCCAGCACGCCAGTACATATCACCCGTTTACCTGGCCAACATGAGTAACCTCACGTGACCCATATCCCACGCAAGCGCTTCGGCCAGAATTTTCTGCATGACCCGGGCGTCATCCGTAACATTATTTCAGCGATCAGCCCGCAGCCAGGACAGGATCTGATCGAAATCGGCCCCGGCCAAGGCGCTATCACCTTGCCGCTACTCGGTGTGTGTGGGCGTCTGCAGGCCGTTGAACTCGATCGTGATCTGCTGGAACCCCTGCAGCAGGCGGCGGCCACGGTAGGTGAACTCACCCTGCACAATCGCGACGCAGTGCGTACGGATTTCTGCGCCCTGCGCCGAGGCGAACAACGTCTGCGGGTGATCGGCAATCTGCCCTACAACATTTCCACGCCACTGCTGTTTCACCTGCTCGATCAGGCCGACTGCATTGAGGACATGCACTTCATGCTGCAAAAGGAAGTTGTAGAGCGCATGGCGGCCACCCCAGGTAGCGGTGCCTATGGCCGGCTGTCGGTCATGCTGCAGTATCGCTGTGAAGTGATACCCCTGTTTGGCATAGGTCCGGGCGCCTTCCGGCCACCGCCCAAAGTGGAATCGGCATTCGTGCGTCTATTG
Organism: Thiohalobacterales bacterium; assembly: GCA_041739295.1. Classification (GTDB taxonomy): domain Bacteria; phylum Pseudomonadota; class Gammaproteobacteria; order Thiohalobacterales; family Thiohalobacteraceae; genus JAHJQQ01. The sequence continues at coordinate 19,935 of JBGSOE010000075.1, forward strand.
CCCTACCGCACACCGCCGACCTATGTCGCCGACGAAGCGATGTTTGCGCAGATCGTGCGGCTGGCCTTCGGCCAGCGCCGCAAGACCCTGCGCAACACCCTCAAAGGCGTGCTGGATTCAGCGGACTTCACGGCCCTCGGTATTGACCCACAAGTCCGCGCCGAACAGCTTGACCTCAATACATTTGCGCGGCTTGCCAATCAGGCCACCGAGAAGACCGCAAAATGATCACAGTTCAGGCTAGGCTATATACTCAACAGAAGAGCCACAGGAGGAATCATATATGAGCGTCTACCGGCACATCCTGGTGGCCATTGATTTTGGTCCCGATAATATTCAGGTAATTGAACGTGCTACTGCACTGGCCCAATCGGATGGCGCACAGTTGAGTCTGCTCCACGTTGTCGAGTTTTTGCATATGGATCTCGCCAATGAGCTGGTGCTGCCGCAGGATGTGGAACTCGAAACGCAGCTCGTAACGACCGCGCGCAAGAAAGTAGCGGAGATCGCTCTAGGCATTCACTTGAAGGAGCCGGTCAGTCAGTGGGTGGAAATGGGTTCCACGAAACAGGAGATATTACGAACAGCGGAAGAAAAAGCGGTCGATCTCATCGTGATCGGTAGTCATGGTCGTCACGGCCTGGGCCGCCTGCTCGGCTCAACCGCGAATGCAATACTACAGGGTGCGCGGTGCGATGTGCTGTCGGTACGCATCCGTGGACCGGAGAAATAATCCGCGGCAAGGTTACCAGCGGCGGCTCAAACTGAAGTAGATATCCGGCCGGTCCGCAGACACAGCGCCAACACCGGAATCGCCAGCCTCCGAGGCCAGTGAACGCACCTTCGGCCGCCAACTCATTTTCAGCTCCGGGCCCTTCGCGCCAAAGGGTTTACCCAGACCTAAGCGCTTTTTTAGCAACAGCTGTCTGATTCCCGCATTTTCAAGGGTTGTATTGAGCCAGCGGATTTCGAGGCGTTCGGCAAGCCCCTGAACCGGCTTCAGTGCCAGCTGCGCACCCGCCTCTTTCAGATTGTCGGGTGACTCTGTCCCAGCGAAGCCGGCGGCTTGGGCCGTGGTTGTCACCAGGACCCCCAAGCCCACCACCAATGCCAACAGCAGCAGCGGATCTGGTTTGCGTAAATGATAGATTCGGGTTTTCATTGCCGCCCCCTAGAATGACTGGGTCAGTTCGGTTCAATATCTGCTGCAAACTTCGGACCGGTTGTGTACTGAGTTGCTCTCAGTCTCTATATTCCGTAACGGCTCGGCGGCGATGTGCTTCAATCATAAAAGGAAAACTGGTTCACAGATCGGCGAATAAGTGACATTTTCCCGACGCTATTGCCGCGCCAATCCGGTGCAGCACCCCACAACAGCTCCCCCCAACGGGGCAAACACCACCCCCCTCCACCTCATAGGCAGTTGATTCAAGTAGCGCTTCTCTAGGCGCGCTTAAGCTGAGCCCGGTAATCGGGGTCAACCCAGCACTGCGGTAACGATTCACCGGAGGGGAACATCAGGCCCGCTTTGGGAAACGCCGCCGGTTCCTGCAATTCCTCACCCGCATGAATACGCCCCTCAACCGTCTTGGCAAAGGGATCGAACAGCGCGGGCAGCCCGATTACCTCCACCAGATCGCCGCTTTGGATGTGCTTTAGATACATAACAACCTCCTCTTGATCATTCAATCACTTAGATACTTGCACCCACTACTGCCAACCCCTGCCACGGGGTCCAGCAAAGTCGTCTATACATTAACTATAGTTCGTTCATTGCTAACTCATGGTAGTCGTATCAGGCTGCAGACCGACGCTTAGGAGGGAACCATGACGACGCCACCTTCCCGTGCTGTTCAGTCTTTTGGACAGAGCATCTGGTTCGACAATATCCAGCGCAGTCAGCTCCGATCCGGTGCGCTTGCGCGCATGATTGCTGATCAGGGTCTGACCGGTCTTACCAGTAATCCGAGCATTTTCGAAAAAGCCATCACTGGCAGTCGCGATTACGATGCGGCACTGGCAACCGCCCGACAACTGCAGCCACAGGCCAGTCCACAAGAACTCTTTTATGATATCGCCATCAGTGATATTCGCGAGGCCGCCGATCTGTTTGCGGCCACCTATACCGCCAGCAACGGCCGCGATGGTTTGGTCAGCCTCGAGGTATCCCCAGAGCTGGCCAATGACACTGAGGCCACCATCGAGGAGGCTGAGGCGCTGTTCCATCGTGTCGATCGCCCCAATCTGCTGATCAAGGTGCCCGCGACGCAGCATGCATTGCGCGCGATTGAAACACTGACTGATCGCGGTATCAGCGTGAACGCCACACTGCTCTTTTCCATCGAGCGCTACGAGGCCGTGGCCGATGCCTATCTGCTGGGACTGGAATCACGCCTGCGCCGTGGCCAGCCCTTGCGGCAGATACGCTCTGTGGCGAGTTTCTTTATCAGCCGCGTCGATGCGCTGATCGATCGTCAGCTGCAATCACTTATCGCGCAAGGCGATCCGGAACGTGCCCAGCGCGCTCAAGGCCTGCTTGGGCAGATCGCCATCGCTAATGCCAAGCTCGCCTATCAGCGCTTCCAGACGCTCTTTAGCGGCTCACGATTCCAGCCACTGTCAGCGGCTGGCGCGCATACTCAA
>JBGSOE010000077.1:0-7442 GCA_041739295.1 Thiohalobacterales bacterium
CTTTGCTGGTCGCCGGATCGCCGATCTGTTCGCAGATCGCCACCGATTCCCCGAGCCGTACCAGCTTGGCCAGATATTGATCGGCTGCATGCACGGGGACGCCGCACATTGGAATTGGTTCGCCGGCCGATTGGCCGCGTGCGGTAAGTGTTATATCGAGCAGCTTAGCCGCGCGGCGTGCGTCACCGAAGAACAGTTCGTAGAAATCGCCCATGCGATAGAACAGCAGGATGTCCGGATGCTCGGCCTTGATGCGCAGATACTGCTGCATCATCGGCGTGTGCGGACTGGCTTCTTTGAGTGGGGTGGACATCGGGCGGGAGTTTACCCAAAAGCGTGCGGAGGTGCCTACTCATAAATGTATTGAGAGAAGGTTAACGCGTATTGTGTCAGCGCCAGCCATGTACAGCATGTCATATAAAGCCTGGATTAAGCGATAGCGAAACTCGAGATCGCCAGGAAACATGAGCTGGGTATTCGGTCCGCCTTATATGCTGTTGAGCGTGACTCAAGGTGTCCCTCAGGTGAGGCGACAATTAGATGGCTTCCATGTTCTTGCAGCGAAAAGACACGAATTATGTGATCAGACTATTTCGGATGGCGTGATATGTAAATTGCCCCATTGCGGCTATATATACTTGCGTTACCCTCCAGGCTTTGATACCAAGGACCTTGGGTTTCTGGGGGAGGGTTTGTGATGCTGCGCGACTACGAAGAAAAGCGGGATTTCATCCGCATGCTATTAGAACATCCGGTGAGTTGTGTCGAACTTGCCTCGGGGGCACGCTTCACTGGGCAAGCCAAAGATCTCAGTGGCAAGGGCCTGTGTCTGGAAGTCGGGCGGCCTCTCGCTGAGGGTGTGCTGTTGGAAGTGCGCATTGAGCCAGAGATGTCTGTGGTGCCGCCACTGCATGCGGTAGTGGAAGTGGTCCGCATCGAAGCAGATGACATAGGTGAACGATTCCGTGTCGGTACGGCCATTCGCGAGTTCAAATCCTAAGCGCAGATCAATATGTCGCTAAATCATTGCACCGATGCAGAGCTGGGCATCCTGGCAACGCGTCTCGGTGCGTGCTTGCTGGCAGCGAATCAATATCTGACATTGGCCGAATCCTGTACCGGTGGCTGGGTCGCGAAGGTGGTCACCGATATCGCCGGCAGTTCACAGTGGTTCGATCGTGGTTTTGTCACCTATTCCAATGAGGCCAAGCAGGCGATGCTGCAGGTTCCTGCAGATACATTGGCGGCTGAAGGCGCAGTGAGTGCTGCGACGGTTGCGGCCATGGCACGCGGTGCGCTGACGCAGAGTAATGCGCAATTGAGTTGCGCGATCAGTGGTATCGCCGGGCCAGGCGGAGGCACTGCAACCAAGCCGGTCGGATTGGTCTGGTTTGCCTGGGCTACGCGCGATGGTGCGGTGCGCACCGAGCGGCAAATCTTCACTGGTGATCGCGAGGCGGTGCGTCGTCAAGCGGTGGCGCATGCCCTGCGAGGGCTGTTGGATGTCTGCACCGGCTAGCCAGCGATTGTTCTTTGCGTTGTGGCCGGATGACGAAACCCGGGCGACACTCGCAGCCTTGATCCATACCCAGATACGCCGCAACGGCCATGCCGTTCCTGCCACGAATCTGCATATCACTCTGGCCTTTCTTGGCAATCAATCTTCTGAACAACGCACCTGTCTCGAAACGGCGGCGACCTCGGTGTCAGCGTCGCATTTTGAGTTGATCATCGATCGTTTGGGTTTATGGGTGCGTCCGCGGATTTTCTGGGCCGGCCCCAGTGCCGTACCAGATGCGCTAACGGCGTTGGTGGAACGCTTGAATCAGTCGTTGGCTGTGTGCGGCTATCAGCCCGAAAAGCGTCGCTTTCAGGCGCACATCACCCTGGCGCGTAAGGCGCTGCGGCCACCGACCCAGATTCAGATTCCCGCCATCGCTTGGCCGGTGCGGGACTTCTGCCTAGTGGAATCGGTGGCGGGCGAGCAGGGTAGTGAGTACCGGGTGATTGGCCGTTGGCCCTTGCAGGCATGATTTGTTGCAACAGACCTATTGCAGTCCATTGCCGGGTACTGTATAAATCCACAGTACCCGCTGCGGCATCTCCAGGATGGTTCAGGATGCGCCCCGGTGACGCTCTCAACTCACTGTTTTCTCTGGGTTCAGGGGTCCACCGTCCCGAGGCGCAGTGAATTTTCCGGGTTGCCCGGTGTGGTTCCCTCGGGGCTCATGGGATAATCGCCACCGCTCCGATATTCAACGTTCGTCGGCCAGGGAGGCCGCGATCAGATCTAACCCAGCAGGGGAGACAGGACAATGGATGACAACAAGCGTAAGGCCTTGGGCGCGGCATTAAGCCAGATCGAAAAGCAGTTCGGCAAGGGTGCGGTGATGCGCATGGGCGATGTCGGCGCGGTGCGCGACATCGATGTGATCTCCACCGGTTCGCTGAGTCTGGATCTGGCATTGGGTATCGGCGGTTTACCGCGCGGTCGCGTCGTCGAGATCTACGGACCGGAGTCCTCCGGTAAAACTACGCTCACTCTGCAGGTCATTGCCGAGGCGCAGAAGCTGGGCGGCACAGCGGCCTTCGTCGATGCCGAACACGCGCTCGACCCGGCCTATGCCGCCAAGCTTGGTGTGAACGTCGATGAGCTGCTGGTGTCGCAGCCAGACACTGGCGAACAGGCCCTGGAAATTGCCGACATGCTAGTGCGTTCCAGCGCGGTGGATGTGGTGGTGATCGACTCGGTCGCCGCGCTGACACCGAAGGCCGAAATCGAAGGCGAAATGGGTGACTCGCACATGGGTCTGCATGCGCGATTGATGTCGCAGGCACTGCGTAAACTTACCGCTAACATCAAGCGTTCAAATACGCTGGTGATTTTCATCAATCAGATCCGCATGAAGATAGGCGTGATGTTTGGTAGCCCCGAGACCACTACTGGCGGTAATGCGCTTAAGTTCTACGCCTCAGTGCGCATAGATATCCGGCGCATCGGTGCCATCAAGAAGGGTGACGAGATTATCGGCAATGAGACCCGCGTCAAGGTCGTCAAGAACAAGGTAGCCCCACCGTTCAAGCAGGCCGAGTTTGAAATTCTCTACGGCGAGGGCATCTCGCGTAACGGTGAGATTATCGACCTCGGCGTAAAGGCCAACATCGTCGACAAAGCCGGTGCCTGGTATAGCTACAACGGTGACCGCATTGGTCAGGGCAAGGATAACGCGCGCCAGTTCCTCAAGGACAACCCGGCCATTGCGAAGGATATCGAGAACCGAATTCGCACCGAACTGTTGATGCAGCCGGTGGTTGCAGGCACTGATGAACCGGAAGAAGAGCTGGAAGAAGCCTGAGGGCGAGACACAGGCACCCGATCCGCAGACGCTCGAGCGGATCGCGGTTGGCCTGCTGGCGCGGCGCGAGCACAGTCGCGCCGAGTTGCACCGCAAACTGACGTCCCGCAGTTTCACCGCTGAAGATGTGGAACAGCTACTCGATAGGCTTGCGGCGCAACGTCTGCAGTCCGATGAACGTTTTGTTACGGCCTATGTGCGGATGCGCTATGGCCGTGGTTATGGGTCGCAGCGTATCCGGGCCGAACTCCGCGAGCGCGGTATTGCAGATGAGTTGATCGAGCAAATGCTTGCCGCGCAGGTAGACGCGGATACCCCACGCATCGACGATGTATGGTTCCGGAAATTCGCCGGCCATCTCCCTGAGGATTACCGCGAACGTGCTCGACAGATGCGTTTCCTGCAGCAGCGCGGATTTTCCACTGGAGATATCTATGCGTTGTTCGGGCGGCTGGGTGCGCGGGATAACGAATAAGCAAGATCGTTACAAAGTGAAGGCAGGCAAAGGAATCACACTCGAATCGTAAACGAATAATCCCCTCCACCTTGACGGGAGAGGGCCAGGGAGAGGGTGATTTTCTGTCAGGCAACCCCTCACCCTGGCCCTCTCCCGCAAGGGGAGAGGGAATTCACGGATGAACAGTGAATGAGAGTTTTCCTGCGCGCGCCATCCCCACTTCGTGTTGAAATCTTTTATCTAATTACTCGCCAAAACCCCGAATTCAATCCGCCAACCCCATGACGTCGGGCTCCGGTTGGGTTAAGCTTGCGATGCTTAACCCACGATGACCATTGAACAATTTGCCAGTGATGCCGCCCCCTATGTCGATCACCATGACCAGCGCTGAAATCCGCCAGAGCTTCCTCGATTTTTTCCAGCAGAAAGGCCATGCCCTGGTGCCCTCCAGTTCGCTGGTGCCGGGTAACGACCCAACGTTGCTGTTCACTAATGCGGGCATGGTGCAATTCAAGGATGTGTTCCTGGGTCAGGATCAGCGGCCTTACACGCGCGCGGCCAGCAGTCAGCGCTGCGTGCGTGCCGGTGGCAAACACAATGATCTGGAAAACGTCGGCTATACCGCCCGCCATCACACCTTCTTCGAAATGCTGGGCAATTTCAGCTTTGGTGATTACTTCAAACGCGAAGCTATCCAATACGCCTGGGAATATCTGACTCAAACACTGCAACTGCCACCGGAAAAACTCTGGATCACGGTCTATCAGGATGACGACGAGGCCGCTGATATTTGGATCAAAGAGATCGGAATCGATCCCGTGCGGTTGACCCGCATCGGCGACAAGCCTGGCGGCAAGCAGTACGAGAGCGATAATTTCTGGTCGATGGGCGATACCGGCCCCTGCGGACCCTGCACCGAAATCTTCTACGACCACGGCCCGCAGATCGCCGGTGGTCCGCCGGGTACGCCGGAGGAGGATGGTGATCGTTATATCGAGATCTGGAATCTGGTGTTCATGCAATACAACCGCGACGCCAGCGGTACGATGGCGCCGTTACCGAAACCTTCGGTCGATACCGGCATGGGCCTGGAACGTTTGGTAGCCGTATTGCAGCATGTGCACAGCAACTACGATATCGATCTGTTTCGCGGCCTGATCCGTGCGGCGGCCGATCTCGCCGGGTTGCAAGACCCGAACAACAGTTCGTTGCGCGTCATTGCCGATCATATCCGTTCCTGCGCCTTCCTGGTCGTCGACGGTGTGCTGCCCAGCAATGAAGGCCGCGGTTATGTGCTGCGCCGCATTGTGCGTCGCGCCGTGCGTCACGGTTATCGCCTCGGCATCAAGGACGTCTTCTTCTATAAATTGGTTGGCCCACTGTGCGAACAGATGGGTGCTGCGTATCCAGAGCTGGTTGCGGCGCGCGCACAGGTTGAGCGCGCACTCAAGCAGGAAGAGGAACGCTTCGCCGAGACGCTTGATCAAGGCATGAAGATTCTCGATGCCGATATTGCCGCGCTCAAGGGTAAAGAGATCCCCGGCGCAACCGTGTTCAAGCTGTACGATACCTTCGGTTTCCCGGTTGATCTTACCGCCGACATCGCGCGTGAACGTGAGTTGGTGTTAGATCTGGCCGGTTTCGAGCGTGAAATGGAGGCGCAACGCGAACGCGCCCGCGCCGCCAGCCAATTCGGCGTCGACTACAACACCGCCATTAAGGTCGAAGGCAGCACGGATTTTACCGGCTACGAAAAACTCATTGATAAAGGTCGTGTGACGGCTTTATTCCGTGGCAGCGATGCCGTGCCACAACTCAACGCGGGCGAGGAGGGCGTGGTGATTCTCGATCACACGCCGTTCTACGGTGAATCAGGTGGTCAAGCCGGTGACTGCGGTGTGTTGGAAACCTCCAGCGCGCGCTTCGAGGTGCGCGATACACAGAAGCAGCAAGGTGTGCATATCCATGTCGGTGTGCTTGATTCCGGCAGTCTCAAGATGGGCGATACCGTCGAGGCACGTGTTGATGAAACTTCGCGGCGCGCGACCATGCTCAATCATTCCGCAACGCATCTGTTGCACGCGGCGCTACGCAACGTGCTGGGTACCCATGTGCAACAGAAAGGTTCGTTGGTAAATGCAGAGCGCTTGCGTTTCGACTTCGCGCATACCGGGGCGGTAACGCCGCAGGAAATAGCGCGCATCGAGCAGATGGTAAACGAGCAGATCCGCATCAATAACGCCGTCGAGACGCGTCTTATGAACATGGACGATGCCGTTAAATCCGGCGCCATGGCGTTGTTCGGCGAAAAATACGGCGCCGAAGTACGCGTGCTGTCGATGGGTGAATTCTCTGTCGAGCTGTGCGGCGGTACGCATGTCGGTCGCGCCGGCGACATTGGTCTGTTCAAAATTGTATCGGAAGGTGGTGTTGCTTCGGGTGTGCGCCGCATTGAGGCGGTGACCGGCCAGCGCGCGCTGGAGTATATCGGCGAAACCGAGAAGTCACTCAACAGCATTGCGCAGCTGGTAAAAGGCTCAGCCCAGGATGTTGAGTTAAAAGTCAGTCAGCTGGTAGAGCGCAGCCGCAAACTGGAAAAGGAACTCGAACAACTCAAGGGCAAGCTGGCCAGCGCGCAGGGTTCCGATCTGGCGAGTCAGGCGGTCGATATTGCTGGTCTCAAGTTACTGGTCGCACGCCTTGATGGCATCGATCCTAAGTCGCTACGCGACACCGTCGATCAATTGAAAAACAAACTCGGATCGGCGGCGATCCTGCTAGCGACCGTGGCCGAGGGCAAGGTCAGTCTGATCGCGGGCGTCACCAAAGATCAGATTGGGCGCATCAAAGCCGGCGATCTGGTCAACTGCGTTGCCGAGAAGGTGGGTGGACGCGGTGGCGGCCGGCCGGACATGGCACAGGCCGGTGGCACCCAGCCGGAAAATCTCGATGCCGCGCTGGCCGATGTGGCCAATTGGGTTAAATCCCAGGTAAATACTTCAGAAACCGTCTGACACCGGTTTAATCCAAGCGGGTTTTGTAGTTTAATCTGCGCCTCTTTGCGCGCGGCCACTGGGATTTGCCCTAAGTGAGTACTGGCGTGGCATCAGAATGAGGCGGTATTCGCGGCTATGGCCTTGATCGTACAGAAATATGGTGGCACCTCGGTGGGATCTCCCGAGCGTATTGCCGCTGTGGCCGAAAAGGTCATGGGATACCGCAAGCGCGGCGATGATGTCGTCGTCGTGGTATCGGCCATGAGTGGCGAGACCGATCGGCTGATCAAACTGGCCAAGGCGATCAGTGCCAATCCCGACCCGCGTGAGTTGGATGTGCTGCTGGCGACCGGCGAGCAGGCGACTATTGCCCTGCTGTGTATGGCGATGAATGATCTCGGCTGTCCCGCGCGATCTTATACTGGGCAGCAGGTGCAGATTCTCACCGACAGTGCCTTCAACAAGGCGCGCATCCAGGATATCGAGGGTGCCAGGGTCCGTAAGGACCTGTCCGAGGGTAAAGTAGTCGTGGTCGCGGGTTTCCAGGGCGTCGACGAGCAAGGCAATATCACTACCCTGGGCCGCGGTGGTTCGGATACCACGGCTGTGGCGCTGGCAGCGGCGTTAAAGGCT
>JBGSOE010000088.1:0-4675 GCA_041739295.1 Thiohalobacterales bacterium
ATTTACGCGTCGAAGCGGAAATTGACGAAGCCGGTGTCATCACCCAGGCTTCCAGCTCTGGCACCATGGTGCGCGGTATCGAGATTATCCTGCGTGGGCGCGATCCGCGTGACGCCTGGGCCTTTGCTCAGCGCATCTGTGGCGTCTGCACCCTGGTGCATGGCATTGCATCGGTACGCGCGGTGGAAAATGCACTTGATTATACCATTCCACCCAATGCACAGCTGATTCGAAATCTCATGATCGGTGCGCAATATGTGCACGATCATGTGATGCATTTTTATCACCTGCATGCGCTTGATTGGGTGGATGTGGTGTCGGCGTTGAGTGCCGATCCCAAGGCGACCTCGGAACTCGCGCAGTCGATCAGTTCGTATCCGAAATCCTCACCGGGTTATTTCTCGGATATGCAGAAGAAGTTGAAAAACTTCGTCGAAGGAGGCCAGCTCGGTATCTTCACAAATGGCTACTGGGGTCACCCGGCTTACAAGTTGCCGCCAGAGGCGAACCTGATGGCGGTAGCGCACTATCTGGAAGCGCTGACCTGGCAACGCGATGTCGCGCGTCTGCACACCATTTTTGGCGGTAAGAATCCGCATCCGAACTTTTTGGTTGGCGGTGTGCCAACCGCAATCAGCGGCATGGATGCCAAAGGCGGCGGCCAGGGAAATGGACCGCAGTTCCATGGCGGTGCCGGTGCCACGGCATTGAACATGACCGGTCTGCAAAAGGTGAAGGAAATCATTGATCAGATGCGCGTCTTCGTCGATCAGGTGTATGTGCCGGATACGCTCGCCATCGCGTCGTTCTATAAAGATTGGGGTGCGCAGGGTGAGGGGCTCGGCAACTTCATGACCTATGGCGACTTCCCCGCGCAGGGCATGGACGATCCGAGCACCTATCTGGTGCCGAAGGGCGTGATCCTGAATCGCGATCTGTCCACCATCCATGAAGTCGATCTGAATGCCGAGGATCAGATTCAGGAATACGTGTCGCACTCCTGGTACAAATACCAGGAAGGCAAGGACAAGGGACTGCATCCCTACGTGGGTGAGACCGAGTTCGACTACACCGGCCCGCAACCGCCTTACGAGCATCTCGATACCGATGCCAGCTATTCCTGGCTGAAATCACCACGCTGGCGCGGACATGCCGTTGAAGTAGGGCCACTGGCGCGCGTGTTGATGATGTATGCCACTGGCAACGAACAAGCCAAGGAGCTGGTAGATAGTACGTTGCGCACCCTTGATGTCCCGGTGCAGGCACTGTACTCCACGCTCGGCCGCACCGCGGCGCGCACGCTGGAAACCAAGATCATCGCTGACACGATGGATACTTGGTACAACAACCTGGTCGCCAACATCAAGGCCGGGGATGTGCGCACCTTTAATGAAAAGAAGTGGGATCCAGCCACTTGGCCGAGCACTGCCAAGGGCGTCGGTTTCATGGAGGCCCCGCGTGGTGCTTTGGCGCACTGGATCGTCATCAAGGATGGCAAGATCGACAACTACCAGGCCGTGGTACCAAGTACCTGGAATGCCGGTCCGCGTGATTCCAACGGACAGGATGGCGCCTACGAGGCGGCACTAAAAGGCCATACACTATACGATCCGAAACAGCCGATCGAAATTCTACGCACCATCCACAGCTTCGATCCCTGCATTGCCTGCGCGGTGCATGTGACCGATCCGGATGGCGAGGAGCTGGTGAAGGTCAAGGTGAAGTGAGTATCAGCACGGCCATTGCAAAGGTCTATCTTGCGGCCGATAAAAATGTGCGAGCAACAGGAGTAGGCAGATGCGAATCATCAACAAAATGGCAGTATTGACGCTGTTGTCCTTAGTCGCCCCGGTTGCGGGCGCGCATACTTTTGGTGCTCAGGGAGCCGGCTTTATGGCTGGCGTGGTGCATCCGCTGATCGGTTTCGATCATCTGTTTGCACTGATCGGTGCTGGTCTCTGGGCAGGTTGGCTGGGTGGACGTGCGCGGTACACACTGCCGGTTGGTTTTCTCGCCGGGATGTTCGGTGGTGCCATGCTCGCGTGGGGCGGGGTATATTTGCCCATGGTCGAACCCATGATTGCGGTTTCGGTGTTGCTGTTCGGCATACTTGCGGCCTCGGCCGTGCGTCCGTCTGCCGCAATAGGTGCGGCGATTCTGTTTGCCTTTGCGTTGTTCCATGGCCATGCGCACGGCACTGAGTTGCCACAGGCCGCGCAGCCGGCGCTGTATGTACTGGGCTTCCTGTTGACCTCGGCGCTGGTGCAGTTCGCTGCGATACGTATATCCGTCGCGCTGCGCAGCGGCCGACTCGCTCCACTGGTGCGCGTTGCCGGCGGTGCCGTGGCCGCGCTGGGTGGTGGTTGGTTGTTGGGTAATTAGCTAACGCGCCACCGATCGATAGGTGGGGCGTTGCCCGCGCGCCTGCATGCAACTCCCCTCCGGTTTGCATTGTCCCATTGTGCAGGCTACCGTGGCTCGACCATGACGACACTTGGATTTCTTGCACGCGAATACCTCGACCGCTTGCTAGCAGCGTTGCGGGCCGGTGGTTACCGTTGTGTTGGTCCGAATGTTATCGATGGCGCCATTCAATACTGCGATCTGCCGAACGCACAGACTTTGCCGAGCGGTTGGCTGGATAACCAGGCGCCCGGCCGCTACCATATTGATCACACTGATACACCCCGTCAATTCGCCTGGGCCAATGGTCCACAGGCCCTCAAGCCATTTCTATTCGCACCGCGCGAAACTCTGTGGTGTGCCGAGTGTGATGCCCGTGGCGCCCTGACTTTCAAAATCGCGTCACCTGAGCCGCAAGTGTTGGCGGTGATTGGTGTGCGTGCCTGCGATCTTGCCGCGTTGCGCCTGCAGGATGCGCATTTCCTGCAGGGCCAGAATAGGGATGTGCAGTATGCGGCGCGTCGTGAGGGAATGTTCCTGGTGGCGGTCAATTGCACGCATCCGGCGGCGACCTGTTTCTGCGTGTCCACCGGCGACGGCCCTGAAGTTACTGAGGCTCCCGGGACCAATGCTGGCTGCGATCTGATCCTCGATGAAGTGGATGACGGTTTCATTGTGCACAGCGCCAGTGAACGCGGTGCGAGTGTTGCCGGGAAACTCGAGTTGGCGCCTGTTACACCAGAACACCGGACTGTCATCGCGCAACAGCAACAGCAGGCACGCGCGGTGCAAAAACGCAGCCTGCCTGCACGCGACCTTCGTCCGATCCTCGACAAGCGCTTGGAACATCCACGCTGGGCGGAGGTCGCTGCGCGTTGTCTATCCTGCGGCAACTGCACTTCAGTCTGCCCAACCTGCTTCTGCTACAGTGAACAGGAACAACCGCTGCTCGACGGCTCCGGAAGTACGCATGCGCGCGCCTGGGATTCCTGTTTCACCCAAGGTCACAGTTATATCCACGGCATCACCATCCGCGCCGACACACATCTGCGCTACCGGCAATGGCTGACCCACAAACTCGCTGCCTGGCATGATCAATACGGCCGAAGCGGCTGCGTCGGCTGCGGACGCTGTATAAGCTGGTGCCCGGTTGGCATCGACATTACCGAAGAGGTCGCTGCACTCGCGGCGACGCCACCATGAACGCTGCACCGAGCAGCGTACCGGTCGCCGCCGAGATAACCCGGCGCACCCAGGAATCGCCTTCGGTATTCACTCTTGGTCTGCGTCTGTGTGACCCCGCGCAGCATCGCGCCTACCATTTTGTGCCGGGCCAGTTCAACATGCTGTATCTATATGGTGTTGGTGAAATTCCTATCTCCATCGTATCCGATCCCGATAGCGACGATGAACTGGAACACACTATTCGTGTGGTCGGTCGCGTCACGCGCGGTTTTGATGCGCTCAAGGTTGGTGACCGTATCGGTATTCGTGGTCCGTATGGACGTGGCTGGCCACTCGAGCAGGTGCGCGGGCAAGACTTGCTGTTGCTGACCGGCGGACTCGGCTGTGCACCGCTGGTGTCGGTAATTAACTATGTCATGCAACGGCGGAACGAGTACGGCCGTGTGGCCATCCTGCAGGGCGTCAAGCACATGGATGACCTTATCTGGCGTGATCGCTATGACCAATGGTCCGCGTTGCCGGATACCCAGGTGCTATTGGCCGCGGATGTTGCGGGTGCAAGCTGGAGTTGGCACGTCGGCCTGGTGACCGAACTCATCGATCAGATCGCCTTCGATCTGCAAGACGCGCGCGTCATGATCTGCGGACCTGAACCCATGATGCTGGCGAGTGTTCGCAAGCTCTGTGAGTCGGGTGTGGCCGATGTACACATCTGGATGTCGATGGAGCGCAACATGCAGTGTGCGATCGGTCAATGCGGACACTGTCAGATCGGACCACATTTTGTGTGTAAAGACGGCCCGGTGTTCTGCTATCCGGAACTTCGCGAGCGGTTGGGTGTGAAGGGGTTTTGAATGTCTTGCATGAACCGCCAAGCGGCCAAGTCTGTCAAGGCAAAACATTATGAACCGCAAAGGCGCAGAGGCGCAAAGAATGACCAAGGCAAAATCTCTATGACTATTTATAGAGACAGCAGTATGAGCACGTCATTCTGGCGAATGCCAGAATCCATGCGATTCAAGGCGCTAGGTGTCGGCATACGCAGGAATGACGAATTATTCAGAGCTTGCTTAAGCATTCTTTGCGC
>JBGSOE010000110.1:0-8183 GCA_041739295.1 Thiohalobacterales bacterium
GCCGTGTAAACTCCGTTTTTTACTCGGTGCTGCGCACCTCGCCCTTCGGGCCGGCTAGCGCCGTTCTCTGCGCTTCGCTTCGAGTCGCCCGTCCGCGCCTTGCATCTGCTCGCTTGATCAAATTAATCAGAGGTTCCTTAAGACGTTCAGATGGAGAGCTTTCTAAATACCAGCGTCGCATTTGCCCCACCGAAACCGAAGCTGTTAGACATCACCGTATCCAGTTTGGCGTTGTCGATGCGTTCGCGTGCGATGGGTACGCCGACGGCCTGCGGGTCCAGTTCGTCGACATTGGCGCTGGCGGCGATGAAGCCGGCCTCTTGCATCAACAGCGAATAAATTGCTTCGCACACGCCGGCGGCGCCGAGCGCGTGGCCGGTCACGGATTTGGTGGAGGTAATGGTGGGGATCTTGTCACCAAACACGTTGCGCACCGCTTCCAGCTCCTTGGTGTCGCCGACCGGCGTGCTGGTGCCGTGGGCGTTGATGTAGTCGATGGGTGTGTCGACGGTGGCGAGCGCCTGCTGCATGCAGCGGGTTGCGCCTTCGCCGGACGGCGCGACCATGTCGTAGCCATCGGAGGTGGCGCCGTAGCCGACCAGTTCGGCGTAGATTTTCGCGCCGCGCGCCTTGGCGTGTTCGAGTTCTTCCAGCACCACCAGACCGCCACCACCGGAGATGACGAAACCGTCGCGGTTGGCGTCGTAAGGGCGCGAGGCCTTTTCCGGTGTTTCGTTGTATTTGGAGGACAGTGCACCCATGGCATCGAACAAACAGCTCATGGTCCAGTGCACCTCTTCACCACCGCCGGCAAAGACGATGTCTTGTTTGCCGAATTGAATCAGTTCAGCGCCGTGACCGATGCAGTGCGCGCTGGTGGAGCAGGCCGAGCTGATGGAATACGCGGCGCCTTTGATCTTGAACGCGGTGCCGAGGATCGCCGAGGTGGTCGACGACATGGTCTTGGTGACGCCGTACGGACCAATCTTCTTTACGCCTTTTTCACGCAGCGTGTCGGCGGCCAGCACCACATTGGCGGTAGAGGCGCCGCCGGAACCGACAATCAGGCCAGTGCGTGGATTGGAGATCATCTCATCAGTGAGGCCAGAGTCGGTCAGGGCCTCTTGCATGGCGATGTAGTTGTACGCCGCGGTGTCACCCATGAAGCGGCGCAGCTTGCGGTCAATCAGTGCTTCCAGGTCAAGACCGATAATGGGGCCGCAGACATGGCTGCGGAATCCCATCTCTTTGTACTCCTCGCTGAAACGAATGCCCGAGCGGCCGCTTTTCAGGCTCTCCAGGACTTCATGTTTGTTGTTGCCGATGGAGGAGACAATACCGATACCGGTGACTACAACCCTGCGCATTGCTTGGGACCTCAAAAATTTTCGGTGGAGGTGAACAGGCCGACACGCAGATCTTTCGCGTGATAGATCTCGCGGCCATCGAGAGACATGACGGCATCGGCGATGCCCATGAACAACTTGCGTTTGATGACGCGCGTCATATCAATCTGGTATGTGATCAATTTATTTTTCGGTGTGACCTGGCCGGAGAACTTGACCTCGCCACTGCCCAGCGCGCGTCCGCGCCCGGGGCCGCCGGCCCAGCCGAGGAAGAAACCGATCAGTTGCCACATGGCATCCAGACCCAGGCAGCCGGGCATGACCGGATCGCCTTCGAAGTGACAAGCGAAGAACCACAGCTCGGGTGTGATATCCAGTTCGGCACGAATCTCACCTTTACCATTCGCACCGCCTTCCTCACTGATATGGGTGATGCGGTCAAACATCAGCATCGGTGGCAGCGGCAACTGAGCGTTGCCGGGGCCGAACATCTCGCCACGACCACACGTGAGGAGTTCTTCGAAAGAGAACTGGTTGGGGCGTACGATGGGGCTGGTATCAGGCATCAAGTAGGCTCGCTAGATATGGCATTCAGGGCCAGGCCTTTTCGGGCCGGCGCGTTAGGTGCGCTATTCTAACGCAGGCTGGGCATAGAATTGAAATCAGGGGGTATTTGGCGCCGGTTCGGTTGCGCTGGCAGTGCCAGTCATCCATCATTCCCGGCCGCGGTGCCTTGACTTCGGGCAAGTCACCATCCCACGCAATCATCACCGGAGTCGCCATGGCGGACATTTCCTATTCGGTACGCGCCAGCCAAATGCTGGAAAACATCATGGAGCAGATGGAGGCTGAGGCGGCCTGCGATGATCTCGACATGGATATGGTCGATGGCGTTTTGAAGATAGGGTTTGAGGATGGTGGTCAGATCATCATCAACCGCCAGGAGCCACTGGAGCAGCTATGGGTGGCCTCACCACTGGGACCCGCGCATTTCTCCTTCGATAGTGAACGCAATCTCTGGCTCGACGATAAGAACGGCAGCGCGCTGATGGAGACTCTGGGCCGGGCCTTGACGCTCAAACTGGGTGTGGCGGTAACGCTGCGGGATTGATTCTCAATGAACCGCCGCGGTGGGGGCAGATCTTCAGCTCTGTCCCCGTTGTGGTTCCACTCAACAGAGCGGGGCCACCAATAAAATACTGTTACGTTCCATAGTCGTTTCTTTTACCCATGTGGTCCGCACAGTCGGGGACAGAGCTGAAGATCTGTCCCCACCGCGGCGGTATCCAGAGAAGCTGCTCTGTTAAACCAACACCCTTATTCACCGCTGCATGACATATCAATCCCGGAAATTCTGAAACTGCAACGGCAGGCCAAGGTCCGATTTCTTCAATAGCGCAATGGCCTCCTGCAAATCGTCGCGCTTCTTGCCGGTGATGCGCACCTGTTCGCCCTGGATGCTGGCCTGCACCTTCATCTTGCTTTCCTTGATGACCTTGACGAGTTTACGGGCACTGTCCTGATCTATTCCCTGCCGAACTTCTATTTTCTGCCGTGCGCGGGTGCCGGTAGTTTCGATTTTGTTGATTTTTAGTGCGCCAACATCCACGCCACGTTTTGCGAGTTTGGCGGTGAGGATATCGCGCATCTGATCGATCTGGAATTCGCTTTGTGCCTCCAGTTGCAGTTGACCTTCGACGATCTCGATCTTGGCGTCGCTGCCTTTGAAGTCAAAGCGGGCACCGATTTCGCGATTGGCTTGGTCCACGGCATTGCTGACTTCATGTTGGTCAACTTCGGATACGACATCGAAAGTGGGCATGGGTGTTCTCCGCGACTAGATTGCGAGGCATCCTAACATAGCGCGCCAGATGTCTGGGAGGTGTAGAGGAATGAGGTGTGGATAAGCCTATGGAGTAGGTGCGCAGCCAAAGGCTGTTTTACCAGCTCGGTTATGTGTTTAATGAGATTTTATAAATTCGTCATTCCGGCGAATGCCGGAATCCATGGCATTCAAAGCACTGGATTCCGGCATTCGCCGGAATGACGGTGTGGGAGAGTAATCTGAGATTTATTAACTAAGGTTACGTGTATCAACGATTATTCAGCTGAGCTTGAATCTGGTTCAGCGCGTCATCCAGTCCGCGTTGTCCGGTTTTATTCCAGTGTTGTAATAAAGGCAGTAGTGCACGGGCAAGATTGTCGAGGTGTGGACCCAGGTCGGTAGTGTCACCGCGAGCCAGCATTGCCAATGCAGCTTCGATGCCCGGGGCGGGGAAGTTCACGGCAGTTGCATTGGCGGTAGCGGATGCGGTGCTGGGTGTTGCTTGAGTGGCTGTGTGCACCGGAGTGGCATCAGTTGTTGTGACAGCAGATTCTGCAACTCGGGCCTCGGTCGCGGGTGTGATCGGGATTGCCGCTCCCTGATCGTCCAACACGATGCATTTGCCCTGCGCGATGGCACGTTCCAAACGTTTTACGATGATGGTGAGCAGGGGTTCGAAACGCGTCTCCCGGGTGATGGCAGGGGAGACCAAGCTGGCGCTGAGGTTCAAATACAGCGGTGCGCCACTCTTGTTGGTTACGGGTGTGGCTGCAACGCGCTGGCAGATGCGCATGGCCAGTTTGCTTGCGCCGTCAGCATCTGCGCAGCAGGTGACCAAACCAAAGCGCGCCATGCTGATGCGCGCGGCGGTGTCTTCACGGCGGATCTCGGCTTGCAGAGCAGCCGTTACAGCCTTGAGGATGGCGCCACCGACCGCCTTGCCTTCTTGCACGAAAATTTTGTCGAAGTTGTCTACCTGGAATAACAGCATCGCCAGTTCGCCACCATGACGAATCGCATGCGCCAATGCCTGTTGACCGCGCTCCAGAAAGGCGCGTTGATTGCCAAGGCCGGTGAAGGGATCGGTGGCAGGCGATTTTTCCAGCACCTCGTTGGTCTGTTTGAGTTCCTGGGCGGTTTTTTGCAGACGGATGTGCGAGCGGGTGTGCGCCAGCAATTGTATGGAGTCGAACGGTTTGCTGAGGAAGTCGGTGGCGCCCGCCGCGAAGGCGCGGGTCTTGGCCTCATCGTCGTCCTCGGCGCCGGTGACGATGATCATCGGCATACTGCTCAGGTGTTCTTCTTTTGACTCGCGAAGACGTTGCAGCAGGCCCATGCCATCCAGATAGGGCATGGACAGATCGGAGAGGACCAGTGCGATATCCTGGTGCTTATTCAGCAGCTCCCAGGCCTCTTCACCATCGCCAGCTTCCAGCGGGTCGAATTCGTCTTTGAGAATTTTGCGCGCCGCGACACGGATGACTCGCGAGTCGTCAACAACCAGTACACGAGGTTTGGTGGTGTCCGCTGATTCCGTCGACACAGTGCGACTCCTGGCTACTTAAGGCTGGTGATTGCATAGATGGACCCGGAGGCCTCAACCGCTGTGGCTAGGCTGCCTGTCTCTAGATAGAGCCACGCAGCGTCCAACCACTTTTTTGCGCAACCGATCAGGTGTCCTTGGTAGTCGGCACTGCTGGTACGATCTTTAGCAACTTGTTGAAAAAACTGATTGCAGTCCTGGGTTTGGGTATGGTTAGGCATCTCCGGCACAGGGACGGTTGATGGCGACTTCGTTGATGCTGTCCATTTCCATCAGGGCGCTACGGATACGCTGCTCGATCTCGCTGGCGAACGGGCAATGCGGTGTGGTCAACTGCAATTCGACATGCACGCGGCCTTCATCAATGTCGATGTCACGGATCATGCCTAACTCGACCAGACTATGATTCAGCTCTGGGTCCATGACATGGTCAAGAATGGCGTAAATCTGATTTTCGGTTGGCGATTGGGCCATGATGAATTTCCCTCTATTTGGTCTCGGCTGGAGTCGCTGCTCAGTATCTCAGCTCGCGCCGATGCAGGATTTGCGCCAGATCAAGCGACTATCCGAAGTGATTGCTGGAAATGTGTATTTCTGTATCGTTTCCATCGGCTCTACTAGGGTTTAAGGCGTCATGATAGTGATTTGAACGAATGACCTGCACGCCAACTGGGCTTGCAGCGTACTCAATATACTAGTGAGCAATGATGAAAGCGTTGAACTGTGTCGGGTTCTGGTTATGGGTCGTTCTCAGTAGTGGCGCTACTGCCCAGGATTTGGCGCTACCTGCTGCGGCGCGTTTGGCGGATCAGTTTGAGGCGTGCGACTTAGCACCAGATGTTTTGTCAGGCGCTGATCTGGCCGCGGCGAAACAGGTGCAGGATGCCTATGTCATCCGGCTGATGCAGACGCTGGGTGGTGTTGTCGGTTATAAGGCCGGTCTAACGTCAACCTCATCCCAACAGCATTTCGGTGTGGATCATCCTCTGCTGGGCTTTTTGTTGCGTGACATGTTGCTGCCGAGTCCGGCGCAGCTGTCGATGCAGAGCGGTGCGCGGTTGTTGGTCGAGGCCGATCTGCTATTGCGTGTCGCCGATGCCTCCATCAATCACGCCCGTAATTGGACCGAATTGTTGCGCGCTGTCGATGCAGTAATCCCCTTCGTGGAGGTGCCGGATCTGCTCTATGCCCCGCAAGTGCAGATCACCGCGCCGCTGCTGCAGGCCGCGAATGTCGGTGCGCGCTGGGGTGTACTGGGTGTACCAATCCTATTGCGTGCGCGGGAAGATTGGCACCAGCGCTTGGCAGAATTTCAGGTTTCACTGCAGACCTCGCGAGACGAAATAGCTAAGGGGCAGGGACGTGATCTGCTGGGCCATCCGCTGGCGGCTGTTGAGTGGTTGCGCGATGCCGTGCAGGCGCGCGGTCGGTATTTGAGTCCGGGTGATCTGTTGTCACTGGGGAGTTTGACGCCGCTACGACCAGCGCAACTCGGGAGCCTGCGCGCGGTATATACCGGGTTGGATCCGGCCGGCCCCGTGAGTGTCGATCTTGAATTCATCTCAGGCGCCGTGACGCCCATTTCTACTCAATAGGACTTTCCGTGAACCAAACCCAGCAGCGTTTCCTGTTCGATCTGCTCGAACAACCCACCGCTCCATTTCGCGAACAGCAAGTGCGGACCTTCGCCGAGGTCGCGCTTATGCGCTGGAGCATTCCTCATTGCCGCGATCCACATGGCAATCTGCTGGTGGGTGTCGATAGCACGGCCGACTATCAACGTTTGTTGCGCACGCGCTCGGATATCCCGGTGCGCCTGTTCATCGCGCATATGGATCACCCGGGCTTTCACGGTGATCGCTGGCTGAGTCCACGGCGATTGGAAATCACCTGGCATGGTGGTTCACCGGTAAAACATCTGGCCGGTGCCAAGGTCTGGCTATCTGCCGGTGCGGGTTATGTTGCCGAGGGCGTATTGCGCAAGGTGCGGCTGCATCCAAAAGGCTATGCGCTACAGCATGCCGAAGTGGTGTTTGCCAATGATCAGCTGCATCGCGAGGTGCCGCAGGCGTCAGCGTTATACGGTGGTTTCGCATTTCGCGCGCCGGTCTGGCGCAGTGGGCAACGCGTGTATACCAAGGCGGCTGACGATCTGGTCGGGGTGTTCGCTATCCTGCAAACCGCACGCGAACTCTATCGCAAACGCAGTCAGCAGCGCCCACCCTTCATCGGCTTGCTGACGCGTGCCGAGGAGGTGGGTTTCGTCGGTGCTATCGCACATTTGGAGCTGGGCTGGGCGGAAGGGCGCCGCCGTCCGCTGGTCGCCGTGAGTCTCGAGGCCTCGCGTACCTTGCCGGGTGCCATTGTGGGCAAAGGTCCCATCGTGCGGTTGGGTGATCGGCGAACGGTATTTGATGCTGCAGGTATGCAGTTGCTGAGTGAGTTGGCAGAACGCCTGCTGCCCAAGGCGCATCAGCGCCGCATCATGGATGGTGGTGCCTGCGAAGCGACGGCGGCGACAGCGTTCGGCATTCCGACCATCGGCCTCACCGTGCCACTTGGCAACTATCACAATCAGGGTTTCGAAGGTGGTGCGGATTGTTCGCAGCACATGGGGCCGGCACCCGAATTCGTGCATCTTGACGACGTACAGGGCCTATTGACGCTGTGTAGCGCACTGCTGGATAAACCGCTTGCATGGCAAGATCCCTGGTCGGTGACCCGTCAGCGACTCATCAAGAACCGGCGTCACTATGCCCGACTACTGCGAACGGACAGCGCCTGAAGTTTCGTTATCGCCGTCGCCGCAGTTGTCTCCTGGCGATCGTCATCTGTACGCTGACATGTGTTTGTGGCGGGTTCATTCGATGATGTTGTGTCGCTGACCGATGGCTTCAGTGCGGATATCGCCGTGCAATTTATGTTGCGTTCACGCAACGATTCAGTCTGCAGCAGATATAAATTACTTGCGTATTACGCGCAGTGTGAAGCGTGCTTTCACGGAAATATCTGGGGGCATCAAAGGGTACAGGATGAACGCATTGACGGTGTGATTCAGCGGCATGCTGAAGGTATTGAGGTGGCCATATATGAATGTTCTTATCAATACCGGCGGTATAGGCCGTAATCAACGCTAAGTGACTGAATAAAAAAGGCCCGCTTGCGCGGGCCGAGGATAGTAACAGGGGGCTTAAACCACCTGTAAACGCTCAATTATGGATGAGCTGTTTACTTGGCGGCGGTCTTCTTCTTGGCTACTTTTTTCTTACCAGCTTTCTTCTTAGCGGCCTTCTTCTTGCCGCCCTTCTTGGCTACTTTTTTCTTAGCAGCCTTTTTCTTCCCTGCTTTTTTCTTAGCGGCCTTTTTCTTGCCGCCCTTCTTGGCTACACGCTTCTTAGCCACTTTTTTCTTAGCAACCACTTTCGATTTTGCAGCAACCTTTTTCTTGGTTGCAACTTTCTTGGTAGCG
>JBGSOE010000166.1:0-3813 GCA_041739295.1 Thiohalobacterales bacterium
ACGCGGCTGACCGTTGGGGAACATCTGCACGCGAATCAAATCGTCAGCAAGCACGCTGACTTGGACTCGCTCGCCGCGCTGCCCGGTAAATGCAAGCATTGAGGATTTGAGTGAACTGCCTACCAATTGAACATTGGATGGTTGTGTTATACGCATAAAGAATGCTCCCAAAGTAAGTCGATCATCAGCAAGTCAATCCGTTGGTTCTGCAGCCCGGTCACTGCTCCAGAGAACTCCCGTGGCTGACAACGTTAATATGTACCATCCGAGTCAATGTAAGGCGCGTTAGCGACCAGCAATTCGTCCAGTATAGGCGCGACCATCCTGGGATCGCGCACCAACGGATCTGTGACCAGAGCGGACAACGCCGGCTCACGATGACCGGTTAGCGCCGCTTCGACGATTAACTCCTGCCGAGCCACGTGACTGGCAAGTATGTCCTGAACTGCGTGAGGCACCAGCCCACAGGCTGATGGATGCACGCCCAAGCCGTCGATCTCGGCGATGCATTCGACCACGGCATCGTAGGGAAGATTTTCGATCTGCCCCTGATTAGGCACGTTGACCACGAATCGCCCCGGCTGTCCTCCAACCAGCGCCGCCATCACCGATGCCAGTTGTTCGTCCGAGCGCTCCAGTTTCTGCGGCGCCCCTTTGACAAACGCCTCGACCGAGGCTCGGCGCACACGCGCCATCTCCTCCCGCTGGTCTATGCTGGTCAACAGGACACCGTAACGACGCCCGTAGTCACTTTCCCCGGTCAGAAAGCCGGGAAAGAACTCAGCCACGTGCCGGTCACCGGCGCCGAAGAGAACGCCGAATTGCTCGAACAGGGTCAGTTTGACTGCCAAACGGTCGACAAAGACGTCAAAGACGGTGTTCAACTCGACTTTGTCCAGCGGGGCAAATGGGCTGTGCTCCGCCACCCACTTATGCATGAGTGCCAGTCCGTCACGTCCATCCATATCGCAGCGCAGGATCACGGGCAGGTGGTTAATGCCACCAACATCAAGTGTGATGTCCGCCACGTCGGCGTCGAACATGTCCGCAAGATGGCGGCTCACTCCGATGACCTCGTGGCACAGACCGATAGTGCGAATACCGGTGGCCCGGGTCACGCCGCGGCAGATCGTGGTCATGGGATTTGTCACGTTGAGCATCCAGGCATTGGGGCATAGTTGCTCCATCTCGCGGGCGACCTGGACGGCAAAGGGGACGTTTCGCAGCCCGCGGGCCAGTCCACCGGGTCCCACCGTGTCACCGACCGCCTGATAGATGCCGTACTTTTCTGGGATCTCCAGATCGTTGCGCATGGCCGAAAGCCCGCCGATGCCTACGCACAGGATCACAAAATCGGCGTCACGCAAGGCTGTGGTGCGATCGAGCGTGGCGGCGATCTCTAACGGATCCCCAGCCTGGGTGGAGATGCGCTCGCAGGCTCGGGCCAGCAGGTTGAGTGCATCCTCGTCGATATCGTGGAGCATCAACTCGGCACCGTCCAGGGCCTCGGTCAAAGCCATATCGGTCACCAGCTTGGGCGTCCACTGGACGCTGCCCCCGCCGATGAAAGCTATCTTCATATTGGCACATCCACTCGGAAGCTATGCCCATCAGTATCAGGATGCTAGCCTGGCTACATCTTGACGCCGGTTGAAGCAATGCCGGTGGTGATGTATCGTTGCAAAAAGGCAAAAATAATCGTGATCGGCAATAGCGCCAGAACAGACATCGCTAACAGGTATTGCCACTCAATCTGATAATCACCCTGGAACAGGTGCAAGCCGATCGGGATGGTAAACTGTTCGGTGTGAGTCAAAACAATCAGGGGCCACAAAAAATCATTCCAGCGCCAATTTACCGAGAAAATCGCCAGAACGGCGATAGCCGGCGCTGATAACGGTACAACAATCTGCCAATAGATGCGCCATTCAGAAGCGCCGTCGAGGCGGGCGGCCTCCAGCAATTCATCCGGCAAGGTGAGCATATATTGTCGCAGCAGGAATACGGAAGTAGGTGAAGCCACAGCGGGAATAATGACGCCGATTAGATTATTGACCCAGCCGAGCTTTGTGATAATCAGAAAGTTCGGAACAAGTGTCACGGTTGTGGGTATCATCAAGGTGCTGATGGTCAGGAGAAAAATCAAGTTGCGCCCCTTGAAATCATATTTGCTCAAAGCGAAAGCTGCCAGGCTGTTGACAAACAATGTGATCAGCGTTGCCAGGACGGTTACGACAATACTGTTTTTGAAAAAGGTAAAGAACTCAAAGCGCTCTAAGGGCAGGGCATAGTTCTCCCATTGCAAGGCAAGCGAGCTGAGCGGTTCTGTTTGGTCTACATGAACTTTGATGAGCTCATCTGGTTGCGCTGGATCGACGAACTGCGCTTCGATGCCGACCCGTCTCACCTGGGCTAACTCTGCAACCGAACCATCATCCAGTGTAACGGTATACATGGATAACGGCCGATCATATCCTTCCACCCCTATGGTCTTGTTAGCGTAAGGCAAAAAAGAAGGCGGATATTTTTCCAGCTCGGCCGGGGTCTTGAATGAGGATACGACACCCCATACAACAGGCCCAAACATCAGGATGGTTCCCAGGGTGAGATAAACGTACATCAAGATGTCTGTGTAATGCAGCCGATCATGCCCCCGAGTTCGAAATAGAAAGCGAATGATTCTCTCAGGCATAATCTGTTTCCTCTCCGCTACCGGTCACCCTTAATTGGATTAATGTCAACACCAGTAAGATCAGACCCAAAATGAGTGAAGCTGCTGCTGCTACGCCAAGGTTTTGCGGGTCACTGGAAAAGCCTGTGTTATAGATGTATTGGACAATATATTGCGTTGCGGTGCCGGGCCCACCGCCGGTCATCACAAAAACATGGTCGAAAACCTGCACACTACGAATAAAAGATAAAACAAAGACGCCAATCAGTGATGGTTTCACCAGTGGTAAGGTGATATAGCGAAAACTAGCCCACGCGCCCGCCCCGTCGATTTTGGCAGCCTCATAGAATGTGCCTGGTATGGCCTGTAAACCAGCCAATACAATCAATGTATAGAACCCTACATTGGACCACACGCCGATGAAGACGACCCAGAAATTGGACCAGGCCGCGTCGAGCAAAAAATTTACCGGTTCTAATCCTAACCCGGCGAGACTTGCATTGAGAATTCCCTGCCGCTGCAAAATCCACTTCCACAACAAGGCGACCACCACCGAAGAAAGTAAGGTGGGGTAGAAAAAGACGCCGCGAAAAAAGCCGCGCCCTCTGATCGGTCGGTTCAATATGATGGCTGTAATCAAAGAGAAGAGTAATATCCCACCGACGGCAAATACCACGTAATTCACGGTGTTGAAAAGACCACGCCAAAACAGGTCAGCCCGGCAGGAACTGGGTTCGAGGTGGTTGTCGCATTGCAATAAGAACTCGAAATTGGCAGTGCCGGCATAATAGCGATTTTCGGGAAGTACCTTGGTCCCCGCGGTAAAGGCATAATAGAAATTGCCCAGAATAGGAAGAAGTGAAAAGGTGGCGAAAAGCAGCATATTGGGTAAAACAAAGATGTATGCCATTCTTCGGATACCAATGCGCCTTTGGATATAATCCATGAACAGGCCGATGCCATTCAGCAAAGCAAGGAGCAGACCCACTAGCGGCACGGTGAGCAACTTGATCGCTTTTTGTATTTGCCTGCGAATCTGCGGTTGTATGCTTGTCTCTGGTTGCACGCTTATTTCTGTCATGGTGGCCTGCAATCTGAAAAAATTCAATGGAAATGAGGAGGCCTTTTCGAGGCCTCCTCAT
>JBGSOE010000079.1:0-4075 GCA_041739295.1 Thiohalobacterales bacterium
AGAAGGGTGAGGTCAGTCTGCACGCCAAGTCGGCAGTGTTCGACCGCAAGACACTGTACATCGGTTCGTTCAATGTGAATCTGCGCTCAATCTATCTCAATGGCGAAACCGTACTGATCATTAACAGTCCAGAATTGGCGGAGCGTGTTGCGCGCGATATCGAACTGGGGATGACACCCGACAACAGTTGGCAGGTCACTCTGAATGCGGATGGTCAGCTGCACTGGGTAGCGAGCCCCGATCAATCCTGGACGCATGAGCCGACCGTGGGATTCTGGCGGCGATTCAAATCTGGCCTGTTCGGTTTGTTGCCGGTGGAGAAATATCTCTAAGGGACCTCTGATTAATCCGTCATTGCGAGGCGCGCAGCGCCGTGGCAATCTCCAACCGACGGATCTTGTTGTACGAGATTGTCACGCTTCGCTCGCAATGACGGGAATCACTCGATTAAACCGAGTTTCCTTAACAATATAACTATAACTCGCGAGTAATGGATCTGTAATGAGCGCATCGCTCAATTACGCTATTTCGCTATTGCAGGGAGCAACATGAAAGCTCAGATGTCGACTCACAGGCCTCATTACAGTTCGTCGGGCAACCAACTGTTTGCATTGTGCGCTGTCGCCGGATTGGCGCTGCTGCCCAGTATCGGCATGATTAAGGTGAAGCCAATGCTCAATGCACGCCAATGCTCAATGCACGATAGATCAGTGGGCTATAGATTGCTTCATTGCCTACGGTTCCTCGTAATGACGACTTCTGGGAGTTTTTCAGTCCGCTGATAGTGAACTTGCTGTACGACTTACCCACACCACTGTTTCTCAAACAGGAGATGAACAAATGAAACCATATGGCGCAGAATTCTTCGGAACGTTCTGGTTGGTACTTGGCGGTTGCGGCAGTGCGGTGCTGGCGGCGGCATTTCCGGACGTAGGTATAGGTCTGTTGGGTGTTGCGCTCGCGTTCGGTCTGACGGTGGTAACCATGGCCTACGCGATTGGCCATATCTCGGGCTGTCATCTCAATCCCGCCGTGTCCATCGGGCTGTGGGCGGGTGGGCGTTTTCCCGCCGGCAAGCTGCTGCCGTACATCGTTGCGCAAGTGCTCGGCGGCATAGCCGCGGGCGGCGTTCTCTATCTTATCGCTTCCGGCAAGGCTGATTTCTCGGTATCTGCCGGCTTCGCGTCCAATGGTTACGGTGAGCATTCGCCCGGCGGTTATTCGTTGCTCGCCGCGCTGGTCTGCGAAGTGGTCATGACCATGATGTTCCTGCTCATCATCCTCGGCGCAACCGACAAGCGGGCGCCGCAGGGTTTCGCGCCGCTAGCAATTGGCTTCTGCCTGGCACTCATACATTTGATCAGCATACCCGTCACCAACACCTCGGTGAACCCGGCACGCAGTACCGGCGTCGCTGTGTTTGTCGGTGATTGGGCCGTTGCGCAACTGTGGCTGTTCTGGGCAGCCCCGATCGCCGGCGCCGTGCTGGGGGCTGTCGTGTATCGCTTCATCGGCGGCAGTGATGCGTCAGCCGATACCTGACAGGGTGCAGCTCACGTAAAGGCCGCGCATCGTGCAGCCTCATTCAGCTCTCGCGATGCGCAGGCTTAGCCGCAGTATACTGCTGTGTTGACCAACCGGAGCTTCGCGTCACCCGAGACGGCATCACGTTAACGTTCATGCCGCCGAAGGACGTCAAGAATGTCGCCTACTGTGGAAACACCGCATCGCAGGGAGGTGGCCAGTGCTGAGCATGCACAATCGTATGCGTGCGCGCGAAATGCAATTGCTCAATGTCGCCGTGGCCGAATCGATGGTCGTCGGGTCTT
Organism: Thiohalobacterales bacterium; assembly: GCA_041739295.1. Classification (GTDB taxonomy): domain Bacteria; phylum Pseudomonadota; class Gammaproteobacteria; order Thiohalobacterales; family Thiohalobacteraceae; genus JAHJQQ01. The sequence continues at coordinate 1,830 of JBGSOE010000079.1, forward strand.
TACCCCATACAGCGACCGAGCACGACGGGTCGGCTACTCCGCCACCTCCCCGCGAACTGGCGATGGCGCCCGCCAACAGTTGGCAGGTCACTCTGGATGCGGATGGTCGGTTGCACTGGGCGGCGAGTCCGAATCAATCCTGGATGCATGAGCCGACGGTGGGGTTCTGGCGGCGTTTCAAATCTGGCCTGTTCGGTTTATTGCCGGTGGAGAAATATCTGTAAGGCGCAAAACGATCGCGCAGCCCGAAGATGCATGTCATGTTGCGACAACTCAAGGGTGCGGCACTTTTGTACCTGGGGTGGGCAAACGATCGTTAGTATATGATGGGTGCATGTTGCGGTATTAGGGCGCTTCCATTGAGTACTGCACCGAGACACTTCATATGGGCTGGATTATGAGCATGAGAGCGTTCCGCACGCTAGGGTTTAAGCTGCAGCTGTTGGCATTCGCTTTCTGTGTTGCCGTGTTTCCCGGGACTGGCTTCGGCGAGGATCCCGCACTGCAGGCAACCGTGCCGGAGTCAGCAGAACTGTTACCTGACAAGGCTGTGGAGAACAGCGTAGAGCAGGCCGCGCAAAAGGCCGCCGAAAAGACGGTGGAGAAAACGGTTGAAAAGGCCGCACAGAAGGCGGCCGAAAAGGCGGTGGAGAAGACAGTCGAAAAGGCCGCCAATAAAGCCGCTGAAAAGGCTGTGCAAAAGAGCGTTGAAAAAGCGGTAGAGCGGGTTACTGAGGAAGCCATGGAAAAGGCTGCGGAGGTAGCCGCGTTAAAATCTGAACAGACGGCTAAACGTCCCGATGAGTGGCGCGGGCCTACCAAAGTGTATTTTCTGGTATTCGTCGTCGATGTCGACGCCATCGATGACGCCGGCCAGAATTTCACTACCAACGTCTACCTGCGTCTGCGCTGGCAGGACCGGCGTCTCGCGAATCCGGGAGCAGCGGTGCGCCAGATCCCACTGGAATCGGTCTGGAATCCACGGGTGTTGCTGGCCAACCAGACAGGTATAGTCGCGAAATCGTTGCCTGATGTCGTTCAGGTCGAAGAGGATGGCACGGTCATCTATCATCAGCGCTACACGGGCAAACTCTCGCAGCCCCTGCACCTGTCCGATTTCCCCAAAGACAAACAGCCCTTCGTCATCCAGTTTGTTGCCACCGGCTATAGCGACGATCACCTGGAGTTCATTCCCGATGACTTACCCGCTGATCCGCCGATCCATGGCGGTTCAATTGCGGACGAGCTTTCGCTGCCCGACTGGGGAATCGTGAGTTACGAGGCGCAGAAGATGACCTATCGGCCCATCCCGGGCATCCATACCGCAGGGTTCGGTTTGCGTTTCGTGGCCGAGCGGTACATCAGTTATTACCTTTGGCAGGTCGTCCTGCCGCTGGGCGTGGTGGTCATGATGTCGTGGTCCGCATTCTGGCTCAGCCGGCGAGATGTCGGTGCGCGTATCGGCGTTGCGACAAGCTCTGTCCTCACACTGATCGCGCACAGGTTTGTGCTGGCCAGTCTGCTGCCCCGTCTGCCCTATATGACCCGGATGGATTATCTGACGGTTGGCAGCACCTTGCTGGTGATGCTGACCCTGATCATGGTCGTGTCGATCGCAATACTGGAATCAAGGAACAGGGAGCGCCTCGCTGGGCATCTGGATATGTTCGCGCGCGGTGGGTTTCCGGTTGCGTTCCTGGTGCTGTTGGGCTGGTTCCTATTCGGTGAGACGAATTAGGCATCTTTTTTAGGCAGGTATCACTCATACGGAGTGATTGTTGTTTAGCGAAAACTCCCGTGAAATGTGCAATTATCTGTTTCAAGCATACGCGGGTTGACGCGCAGATGTTCTGCGATTTCCGCGCGTATTGAAACCGTCTGATCAATCTGGCACTTCGTTAAGCCTATCTATATCCGATGTAGGGCGGGTTAGGCGCGTTGTTTGCGCCGTAACCCGCCAAGCGTGCCGTTAGGCACACCTTAACAACGGCGTTGTGTTGCTTCGCAACGCCTGTCGGGTTACGCAAACTGCGCTAACCCGACCTACATTGAACGTAAGTAAGTGCCATTCGTCTCCGCCCCCATTTTTTTGATCTCCGTAATGCACCGCCGCTGTGGGGACAGACCTTCAGTTCTGTCCCCGTCCGTGCGTGCCACTCAGCAATTATTACCCCTTCTCTGCGTACCACGAACATGATTCTTTCAGCTGTGTGGAACCACAACGGGGACAGAACTAAAGGTCTGTC
>JBGSOE010000234.1:0-2811 GCA_041739295.1 Thiohalobacterales bacterium
TCTCCCCGCTTGCGGGGAGAGGGTTAGGGAGAGGGGAGTTTGTGTCATCCCGATGGGTAATGATCAATAGGCTCAAATGTAGGGTGAGCGTATTTTGCGTAACCCACCCAGCGTTGCAAAGCAACATAACGCTTTCGTTAATGTGTGCCTGACGGCACGCGTGGTGGGTTACGGCGCAAAAAATACGCGCCTAACACACCCTGCATCGGATAAGCATCCGCTTATGTAAATGCCATTCGGGTCAGAATAAAAATAGGCAGACCATCGTTTTGAAGTAATCTCCTAACCTATAAAGCAGCCACCCCTCATCAAAGTAATCCTGTGTAACAAGCGTGCTGCGCCCTTTACCGGAATCCCTCTGCTTCCATCTCGAGGAAAATGCGATAGGCGTTGCCACGATTGCTGGCATCAAATGCCGGCAGGTCTTTGTAGGCGGACCAGTCGGTCGCTGCATAGGCTTCATCAAAGGGGACAAAATCCGCTACGGCTTTGCGCATGGCATCACGCAGGTATTCGATATAGTCATGGGTGGCAGCGATGGCCTCGCTGACATTGGCTGAAGGCTCGCCGTGTCCGGGAATAACAAAACGTGGCTGGGGTTTCAGTTCAGTCAGATAGTCCAATCCCTGAAGCCAGTGTTTGGTATCAGTCTCCGGACTGTCGAGAAAGGGTACGCGGCCCTTGTAGATCACATCGCCACTGAATAGCACACCATACTCTTTCACCAGCATGATACTGTCATCCGGCGCATGCGCCGGGCCCAGGTGTTTCAACACGAAGTTGACGCCGCCAAGCGCGAACGTCATTTCATCATTGAACGTGTGATCGGGAGAAACAATGTGCGTGTGCTCATCCACCCAGGGGAACAGCGCTTCACGTCGTTGTTCGAGTCGCTGCTGTGCGTTTTCGCCTTGGCTGGCGGCGGTGCCATCGATATAACCGAGCGCCAGTGTCTGCGCCAACACCAGCGGATCCCCCGCGTGCTCTTCGAACGCCTGTAGTCCATAAATGTGGTCAGCATGGTAGTGACTGAGAACCACGCGCTCGATCGGCTTGTCGGTGACTTCGCGAATGCGCTGCAACAGTCGATAGCCAGCCGCGGGTGTACCCAGCGTGTCAAACACCACCACGCCGGCATCCGTGACGACAAAACCGGCGTTGGAGGTGTGGCCTTCATTCTCCGCACCCGGCACACCTGAAAACCCAATCACGTAATACACCGGAACGCCTTCGACCTTGTGTAATTTCATCTCGAGGCTGGATACACCATATGGCGCATCAACTGGGGCGGGCCAGCCGTTAAACGAGACTGCGAGCAACAAGACAGAACAAACAATCTCTCTCGGACGCAGGGTTTTTCCAAACCATGTAAAGGAATTAATCATTCCGATAACCTTTAACGCATGTAGGCGTAGCCTTCGTCACGTTGCAGATGCACAATCTCTGCATCCGCCATCGGCACAATCTCGACAAAACCATGAATATCCTCTGGCTCATAGCCCTGCCCTTTGGCGGCGATCCTGCACATGCGTATCTTGATCACGCCGCCGACTGTCAGGCTCTGGGCGCGACGCATCAGCTCTTTGTATTCGGCATAGTGTTTAATTGCAAAATAGTTTATTTCGTCACCGTGCAAAACCAGCACGATCGAGGCATCGAACGGATCGGCATTATAGATCTGGCTCAGATAACTCGCGCGATCCAGTGCCGATTCAAGAGCACGCATAGTGTTCACCGCGATGTCGTAGACAACTTTATTAGGCTTATAGTCGACCTCTTGCGCCTCACCCTGCCCCCAGGGCGCCTGCGTTTCAGCCAAGACAGCCGGCGTGGACAGTATTAAAAAGATCAATGCACTGATGAATTTCCAGAACATATTCACAACCTCCCGATCAGTACAATTTTTACAGCTAAGGCACTAGGGAACCTCTGATTAACTCGTTGACATGCTGGCGGGCGGCCAAGACCCATGCAAGGAAACGCAGGTACGGCTGTGCTGTTACATCACCCGACCTGCGCTATCGAAAAACCCTCTGCCACTAAAACTCACCGCTGGCGCCACGCCGCATGATTTCGCGAATTGCCTTCTTGACCTTGTACGCCTCTACCTGCAGGTCTGCGGGTAGCAACTTGCCACCCGAGATCATCAAATCCATATTCAGTGAATACAATGCATACTTTCCCTGCTTGTCTTCCACCAGCGCTATGCGGCACGGCAGATAGGCCGAAAAGGCGTCACTGTACTCGACCATCTTCATCGCGGTAAGCGGATCGCAGTACTCATATATCTTTAGAAAGCGCTGCTTTTCACCGGTCATCAGTGTCACCTGTTCCGACAGAGGCAACTTGCCGACGCCTTTGATGTTGTACTCGTTGGCGACAAAGTCCATAACCTGCTCCGCATCCGCGATGCTGATGCCGTCGGCCAGTGGCACCTTCCATACCGTGGCATCCGCGATGGTGCCGGTTTCCTTGAGGCGCTGCCACATGTCGGCGTACATCTGTGGTGCGTCGGGCGACAGCGCCTGCATGGTCTCGATATCATCCTTATGTGTCACAGCCAGATAAACGAGGCCGACGACCGCGAGCAGGCCGATCAGCGCAAAGACATTCCGAAGAGCTTTCATGACGACTCCTTGTGCCGGGGTGGGTGACCATGGAGTCTAATCAGTCTGTTCCCTCTAGGCCAGTCGTCCGGTGACGATGGCGTCTGCAGGCTATTGCCCACAATTAATGAGCATTAGATGATGGCATGACATAGATAGACTCGACTTGAGAACTTCGCCACCCTCTCCCCAACCCTCTCCCGCC
>JBGSOE010000237.1:0-10233 GCA_041739295.1 Thiohalobacterales bacterium
TCTCCCCGCTTGCGGGGAGAGGGTTAGGGAGAGGGGAGTTTGTCTCATCCCGATTGGTAATGCTCAATAGGAGCCTGTCACCTAGCACCTGCTTTACTCACGCATCTCAATCTCGGCCTCGGTGAGACTGAGTTTGAAGGATTCACGGCGGAACACCCGCTCGGCGTAGTCGAGGATCGGCTTGGCCTGTTTCGGCAGGTCGATCTTGTAATACGGCAGGCGCCACAACAAGGGCGCCACGTAGCAGTCCATCAGACTGAAATCATCGCTGAGGAAATATGGGAACGCCGCAAACACTTCGGCTGTCGAGGCAATGCTGTCGCGCAGCATCTTCTTGGCCTTGGCGGAATTCTTCTCACCCTTGGATTCGATATCCGTGAGCAGGCTGTACCAATCCTTATCGATGCGGTACATGGCCAGCCGTGATTTGGCACGCGACACCGGGTCCACCGGCATCAGCGGAGGATGCGGAAACCGCTCATCCAGATATTCCATGATGACACGGGAACCGTACAGCACCAGCTCACGATCCACCAAGGTGGGTACGGTCTGGTATGGATTGAGATCAATCAGATCTTCCGGCTTGTTGTCCGGATCGATATTCACAACCTCGACGGTGATGCTTTTTTCTGCCAGCACGATCCGTGTCCGGTGACTGTAGGGGCACAGGGCGTCTGAAAACAGCGTCATCACTGACCGCCGATTGGCAACTAGGGCCATGGACGAATCTCCTCGTTCTTGGTCCGCTTATAACAGCGACAGGCGGCATAGGTCAGGAAAGCTTGCTTCCCGCCCGTGCCGCCTGTCGTACGTAACATCAATGTATGTCTTTCCAGAACTCTTTCTTGAGTAAATATGAAACCACCAGCAGCACCAGCAGGAACAGTATCACTTTTACGCCTAGCGCCTTGCGTTCCAGCTGCACCGGCTCGCTCACATAGGACAGAAAATTCACTAAATCGCGAATTGCCTGATTGTATTCAACCGGCGTCATCTTGCCCGGCTCGACCAATTCCAAATGGTCCAGCACCTCAGTGCTATGACCATCATGTTCAACGGTCTTATACACCGGCTTCTGCACACCCTGCAGTTCCACCAGCACATGCGGCATACCAACGCTCGGGAACACTACATTGTTCACTCCGAAGGGACGCGTGTCATCGGCATAGAAGGTGCGCAGGTAAGTATATAGCCAATCCACACCACGTGAGCGCGCAACCAACGACAGATCCGGCGGCGCTGCGCCAAACCAGGCCTTGCCATCGGCACGACTCATGGCGATGGTCATGGTGCTACCGACCTTGTCGCTGGCGAACATCAGGTTTTCGATGACCTGATCGTCGGTCAGGCCGATGTCGCTGGCCATCCGGTTATAGCGCTGGAACTGCGCCGAATGGCAACTCAGACAGTAGTTTACGAACAGCTTGGCACCACGCTGCAACGACTGATTGTTATGCAGATCGATATCCGCCTTATCCAGATGCACTTCACCACTGGAAGCCAGCGCCAATCCAGGCAGCAGTACCAACAGAAAGCTCAGAATTATCTTTCTCATTTGCTTGTCACCCTTTCCGGAACCGGCTTGCACTTGTCCATCTTGGTGTAGATGGGCATCAGTAAGAAAAATGCCAGGTAATAGACGGTACCGATCTGCGCAAACAAGGTCAGCAGCGGTTCCGCCGGCATCGTACCCAGCTTACCCAGAACAATGAAGTCCACCACGAACAGCGCCAGCGCCGTTTTATAAATCGGACCACGGTAACGGATCGACTTGACCGGGCTGCGATCCAGCCAGGGCAGGAAGAACAGGATCACCACCGCCGCACCCATCGCGAGAACACCCCACACCTGAGTACCCGCGAAACTCGGTACGGCGCGCAAGATGGCGTAGAACGGCGTGAAGTACCAGACCGGCGCGATGTGCGGCGGGGTCACCAATGGGTCGGCCGGCTGGAAGTTCGGCGGTTCCAGGAAGAAGCCGCCACCGTCCGGTATGAAGAACACAATGATCGCGAAGAAGATCAGGAACACGACCACACCGACGATATCCTTCACCGTGTAATACGGGTGGAAGGGAATACCATCCAGCGGGATACCATTGGCATCTTTCTTCTTCTTGATCTCCACGCCGTCGGGATTATTGGATCCGACTTCGTGCAGGGCCAGGATGTGGGCGACTATCAGACCGATCAGCACCAACGGCACCGCAGCGACATGGAAGGCGAAGAAGCGATTCAACGTAGCATCGGCGATCACGTAATCACCGCGAATCCAGATCGACAGATCATCGCCAATGATCGGAATGGCGGCAAACAGATTCACAATCACCTGCGCGCCCCAGAATGACATCTGACCCCAAGGCAGCAGATAGCCGAAGAAGGCCTCGGCCATGAGTGCCAGGTAGATCATGCAGCCGAAGATCCAGATCAGCTCGCGCGGTTTCTGATAAGAGCCGTAGAGCATGCCGCGGAACATATGCAGATAGACCACGATGAAGAACGCCGAGGCGCCCGTCGAATGGATATAGCGGATCAGCCAGCCCCACTCCACGTCACGCATGATGTACTCGACCGAGGCGAAGGCACGCTCCGCATCGGGCTTGTAATTCATGGTGAGGAAGATGCCGGAGACCAGCTGGATCACCAGCACCAGCAGCGCTAATGAACCAAAGAAGTACCAGAAGTTGAAGTTCTTTGGTGCGTAATATTTGGCCAGGTGATCATTCCACATGGCACTGAGCGGGAAGCGATCATCGATCCAGCCCAGGATCCCGCCTTGCCACTTGTCGGTTCTTTCAGCACCCATGGTTATGCAACTCCTTGGTCGTCACCGATCAGGATCACCGACTCACCGACATAGCGGTGCGGCGGGACGATCAGGTTGGTGGGGGCCGGCACACCGCTCTGTACGCGACCGGCAAGATCGAATTTCGAACCGTGACAGGGGCAGAAGAAACCACCCTTCCAATCAGCACCCATATCTTCAGACGCCACTTCCGGCTTATAGGTCGGTGAGCAGCCCAAGTGCGTGCAGATACCGACCATCACCAGAATCTCCGGCTTGATGGAACGATATTCGTTTTTGGCGTAGTCCGGCTGCTGCGGCACGTCCGAATTCGGATCGGCGCGTGTTGCATCCATTTCTGGCAGGGTTTCCAGCATCTCCGGAGTGCGTTTGACCACCCACACCGGCTTGCCGCGCCATTCCACATTGATTTTCTGTCCGGGCTCCAGCTTGCTGATATCCGCTTCCACCGGCGCGCCTGCCGCACGAGCACGTTCACTCGGCGCCATCGAAGCCAGGAAAGGGTATGCCACGTACACGGCACCAACACCACCTACAACCGAGGTGGCAGCGATCAGAAAGCGACGCCGGCTGGTATCTACGCCATCAGTACTCATTAAGGCTCTCCAGGGTTGTCAATTTCAAATTCGTATTCGGCCTAGGGCCTTTTTGGGCAAACGCAACGCCGCGCAGCGGTTAGCAAGAACAAGCCCTTAACAAAGGCGGGCCATTCTATACGATTTAGCGCGGACTGGCGCGCACAACTGTTATGGATCGTGCAGCGGCAACCCAACAAACGGCATAGCTTCCAATAACTGCCAAGGCAGGTCAAGCAAAGCGTCGCAGCTTATTGATTTATGCCGGGTTATCCAAATCCAGGAATTCGTGCTCCAGACCGAAATGGGCACCCAAGTGCGTGCCGAGGGCCTTTGCACCGTAACGTTCGGTCGCATGGTGGCCGGCCGCATAGAAGTTAATTCCGCTTTCGCGCGCCACATGGACGGTGGGCTCCGAGATCTCACCGCTGATGAAGGCATCCAGCCCCAGCAAAGCAGCGGCTTCTATATAGGACTGGGCCGCACCCGTGCACCAACCAACACGGCGGATCGGGTGTTGTCCTCCCGCGATGAATTGCGGTGCCCGCCCGAGTACTGCCGCAATATGCGCACCGAACGCCTTCCCGCTCAGCGCCTGCGGTAACGTGCCATAGCAAGCGATCTCCGGTCCCTGCCTGCTGCCAAACCAACCTTCGATGGGAATTCCCAGTGATGCACCCAGTCTGGCGTTGTTACCTAGTTCCGGATGCGCGTCCAGTGGCAGATGGTACGCAAGCAGACTGACCTCGGCGGCCAGCAAGGCCATAAGACGGCGCCGTTTCATGCCCGTCACGCAGGGGTCTTCCCCCTTCCAGAAATAGCCATGATGCACCAGTAGCACATCCGCACCGGCCGCAATCGCGGCATCGACCAGCGCCTGACTGGCAGTGACGCCACTGACCAGCTTGCGTACCTCGCCGCGACCCTCGACCTGCAGGCCATTCGGACAATAATCCTGGAAGGCATCGATATTCAGCAGGTGGTTAGCGTAGCTGACCAGTTCGTGCAGATTAATCATGGCTACCTTTTTGTTGTTAAACTGCGGCGAAATGCCACGCAGAACAGGGTAGTCCAATCATGTCATTTCGCAAACTCATTACCTTTCTGTTTCAAGCCATCACGGTTGGCCTGGTCGCCGCAGCAGTATTACTACTGCTCAAACCAGACATGTTCCGCAGCGAACCGGCCGTGGTTGAAGTCCGCGAACACCAAACGAGCGCGGCGGATTCACCCAAGAGCAGTTGGTCTGGACCCTTCTCCTATGCCGATGCCGTCGACCGCGCCGCGCCTGCCGTCGTCAATGTCTACACCGCCAAGCTCGTCACTCAACAAACTAATCCATTACTCAACGATCCGCTGTTCCAGTATTTCTTCGGTGACAAATACAGTGGTGAACGTCAGCGCCTGCAGACCAGCCTGGGTTCCGGCGTGATCCTCAGCGCCCAGGGATACGTCGTAACCAACAATCACGTCGTCGCCAACGCCGACCAGATAGAGGTCATGATCAGCGATGGCCGGAGTCTGCAAGCCACGGTGGTCGGCGTTGATCCCGACACCGATCTCGCGGTACTCAAGATTGAGGCTGACGCTCTGCCCAGCATCGTCATCGGCGATTCCGAGCATTTACGCGTCGGCGATGTGGTGTTGGCTATCGGTAATCCGTTCGGCGTCGGTCAGACCGTTACCCAAGGTATCGTCAGCGCCACGGGCCGCAATCAGTTGGGCATCAACACCTACGAGAATTTCATCCAGACCGACGCGGCCATCAATCCCGGCAACTCCGGTGGTGCGCTGATCAATGCACGGGGTGAATTGATCGGCATCAACACGGCGATTTTCAGCAAATCCGGCGGCTCGCAGGGTATCGGTTTCGCTATCCCCGAAAGTCTCGCCAAAGGCGTCATGAAACAAATCATCGAACATGGTGAGGTGGTGCGTGGCTGGTTGGGCATCGAGGCACAGGATCTGACGCCGGCGCTGGCAAAGTCCTTTGGCCTGGATTTGACGCAAGGCGTACTCATCGCCGGCGTGTTGCGTGGCGGCCCTGCCGAACTGGCCGGTCTGCAACCCGGCGACATAATCACCGAGCTGGACAGCAATAAGGTGAGCAGCGCGCGTGACTCCATGAGTAGAATTGCGGAATATGCACCAGGTTCCACCCTGAAACTCCGCGGTCTGCGCGCCGGCAAGGACTTCAACGCCGAGGCCGTCATCAGCCGGCGCCCAGCAGCGCAGTGAGGTAAGGGACTACACTCTAAGTAAGATAGAAAGCCACACCTGCACATAAACAACTCCGGGAGTTTACGCATGTCGCCAGATCGTCAACCTTCAGCAGCCGCCAGTGGCATCCTGCGCAGTGTCGCACTAGCCATCGCCCTACCGGCATTCAGCGCCTACGCAGTACCACCCGAACCTAACGTGGAAATCACCCCGCTGATCGGCTATCGCTCTGGCGGCTCCTTCACCGACACGAATACAGGTGACGATCTCGATCTGGATGATAGTGGCAGTTATGGTCTGGTCATCAACGTCGATAACGACGCCAATACCCAGTGGGAATTCATTTACAGCCATCAGGAAACCAGTATGCAGCTCACTCAGCTGTTCATGGGCCAGCCGGTGTTCGATCTGGACATCGACTATTTTTCCTTCGGCGGAAGCTATGTGTGGAGAGATCCTCGCTACGTACCCTTCATCGGCGCTGGATTTGGTGTCACCTACATGTCGCCCAGTGATAGCCAACTCGATTCTGAAACCCGCGCGATGCTTCAGGTCGGCGGCGGTTATAAGATCTTCCTCACCAAGAACATTGGTCTGCGTCTGGAAGGCCGCGCCTACATGACTGCGCTCGAAAGTGATGCCGCAGTGTTTTGCGGTAACGGCGCCTGCTTTGCACGGGTCGAAAGCGATGGCTTTTCGCAGTTTGAATTAAGCGCCGGCCTAATTGCGCGGTTCTAGGGAACCTCTGATTAATATGATCAGGCAAGCAGATGCAAGGCGCGGACAGGCGACTCGACGCGAAGCGCAGAGAGCGGCGCTAGCCGGCCCGAAGGGCGAGGTGCGCAGCACCGAGTAACAAACGGAGTTCACACGGCATCTGCCGCTTCAGCGAATTAATCAGAAGTTCCCTAAACAATTATCACATTTATCCAACTTATGCCGCGCCGCACCCTGTTTTCCATTATCGAGTCGCCGACTCACCCGGATCTATCCGCAATCTATGCACGGAACGACATCGATGAGATCCGTCTGACCTCGACCCGCAAGGCCATCAGCGCACTCAAGGATCAACGACCGGATTTCGTGGTGGCGGAATTCTTCTACGGCTACGGCAACAACTACGCCGGCGTAAACATCAGCAACCTGGATGTGTTTTTGTTCAGCCTGCAAAAATACGCGCCGGAGGCCCGCGTGATCGTCTTGGTGGATAAATCCGAGCGGCAATACGTCGACAAGTTAAATGCTATTCTGCCGCTGCATGCGGTCTTTACCCAACCGGTCTCTGCAGCCGATTTTGAGGACGCCTTGCTGTCAGCCACTGGGTAGTTCGGCGTATTTGCTTTACTCTAACGACTATTGCACACCTACTAAAGGAGCCTACCGATGTCGTACTGGCAATCCTCTTTCCGCCCACTCTGCCTGATCGCAGCCTGTGCATTGCTGATGGCATGTGGTTCACCCGTCAACCAAGATAACTTCGACAAAATCAAGACCGACATGACCCTTGACGAAGTACAGTCTATCCTGGGCAAGCCGGTTGAATCATCCACCGCCAGCTTCGGCACGATCAGCGGCGGCGCAGCAACCTGGAAACACGATGAGGCAACCATCACCGTACAGTTCGTCAACAACAAGGTGCAATTCAAGCAGTTCACCAATAACGATGACGACTAAACATCAGGCCGCGATGCGGCAAAACGCGCATGTGACTGCCATGCCGTCACGTCCGCAACTGCATCATTCAGGGACCAGCCACTCGACGGTCTGACGACCCTGGCCCGCCGGCGCCAGACAGCGCCATAACCAGGGTAGCTGTGCGGCGAGTTCTTCTTGCAGCTGCCATGGGGGGTTGACGATCAACAGACCACTACCGACAAAAGCGGTGCGATCCGTATCGGCATCGATGCAAAGTTCGGTGCAGAGAATCTTGCGGATACCGGTTGCCATGACGGCCTGATGGAAACGTGTCACCAGTGAACGCGACAGAATGGGATACCAGACCATATAGATACCGGCAGGCCAGCGTTTGTATGCGGCCGCCACATTCTCCGCGACCCGCTCATACTCATCCTTACGCTCATACGGCGGATCGATCAGCACCAGCCCACGCCGCTCAGCGGGCGGCAAGAATGCCTTCAGCCCTTGATAGGCATCTTGCTGATGCACAGCGACCTGCTTATCACCTGCGAACACTCTTTTGAGCGCGACATAATCGGCGGGATGCAATTCACTCAGCACCAGGCGGTCCTGCGGCCGGAGCAAAGCGCGTATCAGGCAGGGCGACCCAGGATAGCAGGCAAGATCCTGCCCACGGGGATTCTGGGCGTAGACCTGCTCAAGGTACTCTGCGACTGCCGCAGGCGGATCAGCGCACTCAAGTAACCGCGCCACGCCCCCGTCGAATTCGCGATTCTTCTGCGCCTCGGCTAGCGCCAACTCGTAACGGCCAATACCAGCATGTGTATCAAGAACGAAAAACGGCGTCTCCTTGCGCAGCAACGCACGCAGGATCTGCAGTAGAACAACATGTTTGAAGACATCGGCGAAATTGCCGGCGTGATAGATGTGGCGGTAGCTGAGCATGGGATTAGCTTAAATTCCCTACACAAAGGCATTGATGGCGCGCAATGTAATCCACATTGCCACGGAAAACACGGAAATGATCAACCTGGAAAAATCATTTCAGCCACGGAAACACACGGAAGACACTCAAACACAGTGCATTCCCGGAGCGACTATTTACCACCTTGCGGGTGATGGCGGAGCCGGCGTGAAGCTAATGATCTTGTCTGTGTTATTCCGTGTGATTCCGTGGCAAATACGGTTTATAGGATCAAAGCTTCCCATTGCCGAATCCTGGGATACTTTTTGAGTGCCGATTGGCTTGCCATCACAGCTCGATCGCATTTATTTTATCCGTGTTTTCCGTGGCCAATAAAAATTCCAAGGGTTCTTTAGTTCGCCCTTGGAACCTGCAAGTCTTTTGTTTTTGATGCTCTTCCGGTAACGCCCAAGACGATCAGTACCGCTACGATGACTACAGGCCAATTGCCCCAGCGCACATAGGGCGTCGCGCCGCTGCGTGGCTCGATCTCACCGCGCAGCACCACGGTCTCGAATTGCGGGCCGCGCTCTCGAATTTGACCATCGGGTCCGATAATCGCGGTGATGCCGGTATTGGTCGCGCGCAGCATGAAGCGCCCGGTTTCGAGCGCTCGCATGCGCGCCATTTCCAAATGCTGATGCGGCGCCAATGAGTCACCGAACCAGGCATCATTGCTGACATTCACCAGATAGGCGGCCTGCGGCAGTTGCGCAATCACTTCTTCACCAAAGATAACTTCGTAGCACACCGAAATACCGACCGGATATCCAGCCGCGCGGACCAGCGGCTGATCAAGGCGACCGCTGCTGAAGTCGGCCACCGGCAGTGGCATCACCTGCAACAATGAACCCAGCAGACTGCGCAACGGCAAGTATTCACCGAAGGGCACCAGATGATGTTTGTAATAGGTCCCCTCTTCTTCACCGAGGCTGATGACCGCGTTGTAGTACTCCCACTTTTCGCGATCGAGAATCGGGATGCCCGTCAATAAATCACTGCCGACACGTCGCGCCTCATCACGTAAGGGGATAAGAAAACTCTCTTCCACCTGATCAAAAAAGGCCGGCACCGCCGTTTCAGGCCAGATCACCAGATCACTCTTGCGACCTTCCTGCGGATACCATTCGCTACGCGTCAGCTTGAGATATTTTTCCAGCGTGGCGAGTTGCTGTTGCGGATCCCATTTTTCATCCTGCGGGATATTGCCCTGTATAAGACTCACTTTGATCGGTGCGCCAGCGGTCTGGGTCCACTCTATTTTCGTCAGACCTGCGCCGGCAGACCAGATGACAACGAATAACAAGGGCCCTGACCAGCGCGCAGCGCCCGATACGCGCAACGTCCAGACACAAAGCCCCGCGCTCAACGCGATCAACCAACCCACACCATAGACACCGAGCAGCGGCGCAAACCCGGCCAGGGGACCGTCGATCTGCGTATAGCCGACATTCAACCAGGGGAACCCGGTGAACAGCCAACTGCGCAACCATTCAAGCAGTATCCAGCCCGCCGGCAAAAACAACAGCAACGAACCTGCCTCATTGCGTATTCGCAAACGCGCACCGGCGTAGGCCAATGCCGCGGGAAACAGGCTCATGAAGGCAACCAGTAGCAGCATCACACCAATCGCGGCGGGCAAAGGTGAATGGCCGAAATAATGGATGCTGATGTAGACCCAGTTGACGCCGACGCCAAACATACCCAAACCAAAACCGAAGCCCATTCTGAAAGCCGCGCCGGGCGCCCGTCCCGGCAGCAACAGGAACAGGATAACCAGCGCCAGGATCATCAGTGGATAGTATTCGAAGGGTGCGAACGCGAACGGCGACAATGCACCGGCCGCTAAGGCAATCGCCAGCGTCACAGGCTCCCGCAGTACCGGCGTACCGACATTCTGCGTGGCGATATTAGAGATCGGCGTGGTCATGTGTGATAGGCATCGAGTGCCTGGCGCGAGTAGAGATACACCAGGCGCAGGTTTACCCCGCCGTATCCGCAGCGGAATCCGCGACTGGCGCCAGTATCGTC
>JBGSOE010000255.1:0-2691 GCA_041739295.1 Thiohalobacterales bacterium
CCGTACCATTCCCCACCTTCCTGATCCCTCAACTCTGTGCCCGGAGGCATTTGCGGTTATGAGTTCCATGCGTACCCACTACTGCGGGCAGCTGAATGCGTCCCATCTCGATCAAGACATCAGCATTTGTGGCTGGGTACACCGGCGCCGCGATCATGGCGGGGTGATTTTCATCGACCTGCGTGACCGCGAAGGCTTGGTGCAGGTGGTATTCGATCCGGACGCACCGGAGTCTTTCCAGGTGGCGGAGCGGGTGCGCAACGAGTTTGTCCTGCAGATCCGCGGCAAGGTGCGCCACCGTCCGGCCGGAACCGAGAACAAGAACATGCCCACAGGCGAGATCGAGATCCTCGGCCAGCAGGTCGAGATCCTCAACAGCGCCGAGACCCCGCCATTCCAGATTGACGAGGACGACATCAACGAGGAGTTGCGCCTGCGCTACCGCTATATCGATCTGCGCCGGCCGCCGATGCAGCAGCGCATGAAATTACGCGCACGCATCGCCCGCCAACTGCGGCGTTTCCTGGATGACCGCGGCTTCCTGGATATCGAAACCCCGATCCTGACCAAGACCACTCCGGAAGGTGCACGCGACTACTTGGTTCCCAGTCGTACCCATCCCGGTGAGTTTTTCGCGCTGCCGCAGTCGCCGCAGTTGTTCAAGCAGTTACTGATGATGAGCGGCATGGATCGCTATTATCAGATCGTGCGCTGCTTCCGTGATGAAGATCTGCGTGCAGACCGTCAGCCGGAATTCACTCAGCTCGATATCGAGACTTCGTTCCTCAACGAGGACGAGATCATGGCCATCATGGAAGACATGATGCGTGAGCTGTTTAAGGATGTGCTGAGCATTGAACTGTCCAATCCGTTCCCGCGCATGACCTACGCCGAAGCCATGAACCGTTTCGGTGTCGATAAGCCGGACATGCGTATTCCGCTGGAATTGGTCGATCTTGGCGATCTGATGCGTGAGGTCGACTTCAAAGTGTTCTCCGCGCCGGCCATCGATCCCAAGGGCCGTGTAGCCGCGTTGCGCCTGCCGCAAGGTGGTAGCCTGTCGCGCAAAGAGATCGATGACTACACGCAATATGTCTCGCGCTATGGTGCCAAGGGTCTGGCCTATATCAAGGTCAACGACGTGACCAAAGGCCGCGAGGGCCTGCAGTCGCCGATCCTTAAATTCCTGCCGGATGCCGCCATCGAAGGCATCATGGCGCGCACTAAGGCAGGTGACGGCGATCTGATCTTCTTCGGTGCCGACCAGGCGCGCGTCGTCAATGAATCGCTAGGCGCATTGCGAATCAAGCTCGGTCACGACCGTGGCTTGCTGACCAGTCCCTGGGAACCGCTGTGGGTGGTGGATTTCCCGATGTTCGAGCGCGACGAAGGCGAAAACCGCTGGGTCGCGTTGCACCATCCGTTCACGGCGCCGAACAGCGACGATCCCGCCGCATTGAACGCCAACCCCGGTGAGGCCCTATCGCGTGCCTATGACATGGTACTCAATGGCACCGAACTGGGTGGTGGCTCGGTACGTATTCATCGCGAAGAGATGCAGACTGCCGTATTCGAGTTGTTGGGCATTGGTCACGAAGAAGCACGTGAGAAGTTCGGTTTCCTGCTTGATGCTCTCAAGTACGGTTGTCCTCCCCACGGCGGTATCGCCTTCGGTTTGGATCGACTGGTGATGCTGATGGTCGGCGCGCAATCCATTCGCGATGTTATGGCCTTCCCCAAGACTCAGAGTGCGGCCTGCCCGTTGACCAACGCACCGTCTCCGGCTGGTGAGAAACAGTTGCGCGAGTTGGGCATCCGCCTGCGGACGAAGGTGACTGAGTAAACGTCGCAATAGTCTTTAACGCGAAGGTAGTCTTGAAACAACTGGCAATAGAGAGTCCCCTCCCCCTTGACGGGGGAGGGACAGGGAGAGGGTGATTCACTATCAAACAGCCCCTCACCCTGGCCCTCTCCCGCAGGGGGAGAGGGAACTCAGCGTTTGACTTTTAAAAGACTACCTTCGCGCACCTTCGCGTTGAAAATATTTACCCGCCATGCCCACTCAACACTTCAAACGCCCCGAATCCATCATGGTTGTGATTTATACCAACGCTGGTGATGTCCTCATGTTGCGCCGATGTCAGCCGGATGATTTCTGGCAATCGGTGACCGGTAGTCTTGAGTGGGATGAGATGCCCGCGCAGGCCGCGCGGCGTGAGTTGTTTGAAGAGACGGGGTTAAGTACCGAGCCGATTGACTGCCAGATCACCAATCGCTTCCCCATCCTGCCTGCTTGGCGGGCACGCTATGCGCCTGACGTCAGCCACAACGTCGAGTATGTATTTAAGGTCGCGTTTGCCGAACGACCTGAGATATGTCTCGATCATGCTGAACATCTTGAATACCGCTGGTTGGATCGCCAGGGTGCTGCCGAGCTGGCCACATCCTATACCAATCGCGAGGCCATTCTGGCCTGCGTGCCTTGACCTGAATGGCGCTTACTTAAGGAACCTCTGATTAATTCGCTGAAGCGGCATCTGCCGCGTTGCGGCCGGGCTCAAAATACTCATTTACGCCGTGTAAACTCCGTTTGTTACTCGGTGCTACGCACCTCGCCCTTCGGGCCGGCTAGCGCCGTTCTCTCCGCTTCGCTTCGAGTCACCCGTCCGCGCCTTGCATCTGCTCGCTTGA
>JBGSOE010000261.1:0-6692 GCA_041739295.1 Thiohalobacterales bacterium
GCTGAGGATTATGTGCACCGTATCGGACGTACCGCGCGTTTGGGGGCTGACGGTGACGCCATCAGCTTCGCCTGCGAGACCTATGTCTATTCGTTGCCGGAAATCGAGTCCTACATCGGGCACAAGATCCCGGTAGAGGCACCCGGTCAGGAGTTGTTCGCGGAGTTGCTACCCCCCGTGAAGACGGATCGGCCGCCGCGACGGCCGGGCGGGGGTGGACCCAGGAAAAGCGGTGGCGGTGGTCAGCGCCGGCGCTAACGTCTTGGTGCCGGCCGAAAGCCGAGTACTTGAACATTAATGCAGTAAATAGGGCAAAAGAGGGTGTGCCGAATATGCAACTGAACCAGGTGCTTGACTGGTTGCAAGGCCCGCGCGCCGAGCAGGCGGCGCGGCTGGTAGCCTTATTGCTGGGGGTATGGTTGCTGTACCGCATGGCGGTGCTGGTCTGGCAGGTCGTGCCTGAGCCCGAACTGGCCGAAATGCCCTCAACCGTGACCGCCGTTGCAACCGCGGCCCCGCAATCTGCTAAAACCCGCATGGATGTGGCCAATCTGGTCAATTGGCATCTGTTCGGCGCGCCGACGTCCATGGCGCCTGCCGCCAGTACCGGTGGGCCGATCGACGCCCCTGATACCCGTCTTAATCTGGTACTGCGCGGCGTGCTATCCTCTGATGAACCTGAGGGCGCGCGTGCAATAATTGCGGAACCTAATGGAAACGAAAACTTTTTCCGGGTAGGCTCGGCACTGCCGGGTGGCGCCGAGCTGATAGAGATCTACGCCGACCGCATTATATTGATGCGCGCCGGTCAACACGAAACCCTGCGACTGCCCCGCGAAGCGATGGAAGGGGCCGTTACGGCATCTGGGCGAGCCGATGCGGGCGCGACCGGTGCTGCCGGTGAGGTGTTGGGTGAGTATCGCGACAGGATGGCGAACGATCCGCAGGCATTGATGGAACTGGCGCGGCCCGTGCCGTACACAGATGCCAACGGCTTTGCGGGATTCCGGCTGTTTCCCGGCAGTAAACCTGCTCTGTTTGCCCGGGTGGGTCTGCAGCCAGGCGATGTAGTCAAAGAGGTCAACGGCGTGATCTTGGACAACCCGATGAAAGGGGGCGAGGTTATGCAGCAGCTGCGTGATAGCCAGCAGCTGTCGTTACGTATCCAGCGGGGTGGTCAGGAGATCACACTGGCTGTCGATATCCCATAACGTATTACGTATTTTGCTTAGGATAGGGATTGTATGAAGTTTGCGCGCTTCAGGATGGCGTTTCGGTCTGGCGGTGTAGCGGTGATGGCGCTGCTGTTGGTGCTGACCGCGCCGATGGCTTGGGCGACCAGCGTGACCCTGAACCTCAAGGATGCCGATATCGGTGCGCTGATCGGCACCGTCGCCGAGGTTACCGGTACCAATTTCATTGTCGATCCGCGCGTCAAGGGCAAGGTCACGGTGGTGTCTTCCCGACCGATGGAATCCGACGAGGTCTATCAGGTCTTTTTGTCCATTCTCAAGGTGCACGGTTTCGCAGCGGTCCCGAGTGGCTCGGTGGTGAAGATCGTGCCCGACGTTAATGCCAAGTCTGAAGGTGTGCCGAGCGCCAACGATAAAAACCCGGGCAAGGGCGACGAAGTCGTCACCCGTGTGGTCGAGGTCAACAATGTCTCGGCCGCTCAGCTGGTGCCGATATTGCGGCCGCTGGTGCCGCAGCAAGGGCACATGGCGGCCTACCCGGGCACCAATGTGCTGATTATTTCCGATCGTGCGGACAATATTGAGCGCTTGGTCGAAATCATCCGGCGCATGGATCAGCAGAGCGACAGCGAGATTGAGGTAATGCCGTTGCAGTACGCCTCTGCCGCCGAGGTGGTGCGTATCATCTCCGCGCTCAACCGGCCGCAGCCGGGCCAACAGGCGATGCCTTCTGGAGAGCCGACGGTGATCGCCGATGAGCGCACCAACAGCGTCCTGATCGGCGGCGACAAATCTGATCGTTTGCGTCTGCGCATGGTCATTTCACATCTTGATACGCCGCTGGACCGCGGTGGCAACACCCATGTCATCTTCCTCAAATATTCCAAGGCCGAAGAGTTGGTAAAAGTACTGACTGGTGTCAGCAGCAGCATCGCCCAGGAAACGAAAGGTCAGGCGGCGGCTGCAACGCAGGGTGATCTGAGCATTCAGGCCGACGAGACGGCCAATGCGCTGGTGATCAACGCGCCGCCGGATGTGTTCCGCTCCCTGGAGGCGGTCGTTCGGCAGCTGGATATCCGCCGTGCCCAGGTGCATGTCGAGGCAGTGATCGCAGAGGTTGCCTCCGATAAATCCGCCGAACTGGGTGTGCAGTGGCGCGGGACCAATGATCTGTCCGGAAGTGGTGTGATCGGCGGTACCGATTTCCCAGGGACCGGCGCGTCCATCGGTGCGGTCGCGCGGAATCCGCTGAGCGCTGGTGCTGGTCTGAGTCTGGGTTATTTCGACGGCACTATCACCTTGCCTGGTACCGATGTTGAGATTCTCAATCTGGGAGCCTTGATACGTGCCTTGGCCTCGGATTCTTCGACCAACATTCTTGCAACCCCGAATCTGGTGACACTGGACAATCAGGAAGCCGAGATTGTGGTCGCGCAGAATGTCCCGTTTGTGACCGGCTCTTTTACCAGTACGGGTTCCGGCGAAGGTGTGACTAACCCGTTCCAGACCATCGAGCGTCAGGACGTGGGTTTGACCTTGAAGGTCAAACCTCAGATCAATGAAGGTGACGCCATTCAGTTAGAAATTCAGCAGGAGATTTCCGACGTGAGTAATAAGCCAGTCTCGGGCGCATCGGACATTGTCACCAATAAGCGTTCCATCAAGACCACGGTGTTGGTTGAAGATAAGCAGATGATCGTGCTCGGTGGTCTATTGGATGACAATCTGGTCGAGAATGTGCAGAAGGTGCCGCTGCTGGGTGATCTGCCGCTGCTGGGTAATCTGTTCAAATCACGCAGCACGAGCAAGACCAAGCGTAATCTGATGATTTTCATGCAGCCGTCCATCCTGCGCGACGCGGCCTATTACAGTGATACCAGTATGCGCAAGTACAACTATATGCGCGGCCTGCAGACAAATCAGCGTGATAGTGGCGTGAATTTGTTGCCGGATAAAGAGGCGCCGGTATTGCCTGAGTATCCTATGACGACCACAACCGTGCCTGCACCGGATCTGACTACCCAACCTATCGCGATACCCGAAGTAACGCCATGAACGAGGCCGAGCTGAGTTCGGGGCTCGAGTCGGAGCCGGTGGAGCCCTCTCCGTCGCCGAGCCGGCCGAGTTTCGCCTTTGCCAAACGCCATGGTGTACTGGTCAGTGGTGAGCGCGATGGACATATGGTGGTGCGCCACCGTCCTGATGTAACCCTGAACGCTCTTGCTGAACTGCGCCGCTTTCTGCGTCGACCGCTGTTGTTGGAGACTGTCCCCGAAGATCGTTTCAACAGTCAGCTGACCGACGCCTACGAAAACGAATCCAGTCAGACCATGATGATGATGGAGGACATGGGCGACGATACGGATCTGTTCCGCATCGCCCAACAACTTCCGGAACCAGAAGATCTGCTGGATTCCCAGGATGACGCGCCGATCATCCGCCTGATCAATGCGCTGCTCACCGAGGCGGTCAAGGAAAATGCCTCGGATATTCACGTCGAGACTTTTGAAAATCGGCTCGTGGTGCGGTTCCGCGTCGATGGCGTGTTGCGCGAAGTGTTGCAGCCACAGCGTGTGTTGGCGCCGTTGATTGTGTCGCGCATCAAGGTCATGGCTAAACTCGACATTGCCGAAAAGCGTCTGCCGCAGGACGGTCGTATATCGTTGCGGGTCGCTGGTCGCGCCGTCGATGTGCGCGTATCCACTCTACCTTCCGGACACGGCGAGCGGGTGGTGTTACGTCTGCTGGATAAGCAGGCCGGGCGTCTGGATCTGGAACACCTGGGCATGGCGCGCGAGTCGCGTCTGACCATGGATCGCATCATCCATCGGCCACACGGCATCATCCTGGTTACCGGCCCGACCGGTTCCGGTAAAACCACCACACTGTATGCCGCGTTGACCAAACTCAACGATCGCAGCAGCAACATTCTCACCGTCGAAGATCCTATCGAATATTACCTCGACGGCATCGGTCAGACTCAGGTCAACACCAAGGTAGAGATGACCTTTGCGCGCGGACTGCGCGCTATCCTGCGTCAGGATCCGGATGTCGTGATGGTCGGTGAAATTCGCGACATCGAAACCGCCGAGATTGCGGTGCAGGTGAGCTTGACCGGTCACCTTGTGCTCTCGACGCTGCATACCAACAGCGCGGTCGGTGCCGTAACCCGTCTGCGTGATATGGGTGTGGAGCCGTTCCTGCTGTCGTCGAGTCTGATCGGTGTCTTGGCTCAGCGGCTGGTGCGGGTGCTCTGTACGCATTGCAAGCAGGAGTACACCGCGACCGCTGGCGATTGTTCATTGCTGGATGTGTCCGCCGAAGAGCCACCGACCCTGTACCGCGCGGTGGGTTGTGCGGCCTGCAATAATTTAGGTTACCAGGGTCGTACCGGTATCTACGAACTTATCGAGATCGATGATCGTCTCGCGACTATGATACATGACGGTACCAGCGAGCAGGACATGGAGCGCTATGCGCGCACCCGTTCGGCCAGTATCCGCCACGACGGCATGCGCCGTATCCTGGAAGGCAAGACAACCCTGGAAGAAGTATTGCGCGTGACGCGTGAGGACTAGGTTCTAGGGCCGCGGTAAAACCTCTTTCTGCGCAGCGGTACTAGTATTGGAATGGTTATGAATCGCCCTAGAACCTAGGACCTAGAACCTCAGCCCTGAATCTACCATGCCTGCCTTCGAATTCACTGCACTGGATGCCAACGGCCGCGAGCAAAAAGGCTTGCTCGAGGGCGATAGCCCGCGCGCGGTGCGTCAGCAGTTACGCGAACGTCATTGGACGCCACTGGATGTTCAGGAGGTCGCCGAGCGTGAGGCAAAGGCTACAGCGCGGCGTTTCAGCCTGCGGCGCGGTATTGCGGCGGTTGATCTGGCGTTGTTGACTCGCCAGCTCTCCACACTCGTGCGTTCCGGACTGCCGTTGGAAGAATCCGTGCGTGCAGTTTCGCAGCAAACCGAGAAGCCCCGTCTGAAAAGCATGCTTCTGGGTGTGCGCTCGCGGGTGATGGAAGGCCATACACTGGCCTCCGGTCTGTCCGACTATCCGCATATTTTCCCCGAACTGTATCGCGCCACGGTTGGCGCCGGTGAGCAGTCGGGGCATCTGGATGTGGTACTGGAGCGGCTCGCCGATTACACCGAAAGCCGTCAGCAGTTGCGCCAGAAAGTGCAGCTGGCGCTGTTCTACCCTGCCATCCTGACGCTGCTGGCAATCGCTGTTGTGACACTATTGCTTACCTATGTCGTGCCGCAGGTCGTGGAGGTGTTCCAGAACATCGGGCAGCAACTGCCGTTGCTTACCCGTGGGCTGATCGCACTCAGTGATTTCCTGCGCGAGTATGGTGTATACATCCTGGTGTTATTGGCCATAGGCGTGGGAGTGTTCATCTGGTTGCTGCGTAAGCCGGGGCCGCGGCGGCGTTGGGACGGTTTTTTGTTGCGCCTGCCGTTGATTTCGCGCTTGGTGCGCGGTCTCAATACGGCGCGTTTTTCTCGCACCTTCAGCATCCTGCTGGCCTCGGGTGTGCCAGTGCTGGATGCGTTGCGCATCGCCGCCGAGGTGATCAGCAATCTGCATATGCGCGATGCCGTTGAGGCAGCGGCCAATAAAGTGCGCGAAGGCACCAGCATCTTTTCCGCTCTGGATAAAAGTAAGTGCTTCCCGCCGCTGACCCTGCACCTGATCGCCAGCGGCGAGACCGCCGGCAATCTGGAAGACATGCTCGATCGAGCTGCCACCAGTCAGGAGCGCGAAGTCGAAGTCCTGGTTGCCACCTTACTGGGTCTGTTTGAACCCTTGCTGATTATTGCAATGGGTGGTGTGGTTCTGATCATTGTCCTTGCCATTCTGCTGCCGATCTTCGATCTGAATCAGTTGGTTCATTAATCTCTCGCAAAAGAATCATGTTCGTGGCACGCACGGACGGGGACAGAGCTGAAGATCTGTCCCCACAGTGGTAGTGTGCTGGCAGGTAGCACTTAATTCGATTATGACCTCGAATTACCTAATGCCCTACAATCCCCGCATGCTGAATCCGCTACTGCTGCGTTCCTTCCGCCACCGTAACTTCCGTCTGTATCTTGCGGGCCAATTGTTGTCGTTGCATGGCACCTGGATGCAGAGCGTTGCCCAGGCCTGGCTGGTCTATCGGCTCACCGATTCGAGCTTCATGCTTGGACTGGTGAGCTTTCTCAATCTTGCGCCGGTGTTGTTGCTGGGATTATTTGGTGGCGCTGTGGCTGATCGCTATTCGCGCTTCCGTTTATTCTGGGTGACGCAGACGCTGGCCATGCTGCAGGCATTCACGCTCGGTGCGTTGACCCTGACTGGACATATCCAGGTCAACCATATTCTTATGCTCGCAACACTGCTGGGGGTTGTCCACGCCTTCGAAATCCCTGCGCGTCATGCCTTGGTTGCCGGCCTGGTAGAACGTGCCGAATTGCCTAATGCCATTGCGCTCAATTCCAGTCTGTTCAATCT
>JBGSOE010000268.1:0-4431 GCA_041739295.1 Thiohalobacterales bacterium
GCCATGGATCACGGCCAACATATCGGCGCCGGCCTCAATCAGCAGGCCGCCATTGTCCGGGGTGATGCCGCCGATGGCAACCAAGGGCACGTCGAGTTCACGGCGGGCTTCGTTCAAGGTTTCTAGTGACGCGGCGCTGGCATCCGGTTTGGTCTGTGAAGGAAAGAACCGACCGAAGGCGACATAGTCGGCGCCGGCCAGGGCGGCGCTGCGCGCACGATCCAGATCGTTATAGCAGGACACGCCGATAATCGCTTGCGCTCCCAGTCGTTCACGAGCCCGCGCGAGATCGACATCATCTTTACCTAGATGTGCGCCATCAGCGCCACAGGTGGCGGCAAGCTCAATATCGTCATTGATGATCAGCAGGGCGTTATGAAAATGACAAATATCAACCAGCATCCGTGCCTCGTGCAGGCGGCGGTTATCGTCGCTGCCCTTATCGCGGTATTGAATGACGCATGCACCACCGCGCAATGCGGCGGCCACACTCAGCTCGAGTTGCGCGCCCGGGTTGAGTTGGCTATCGGTAATAGCGTAGAGGCCGCGGAGTCGCACAGAAAAAATCTGGGTCAGACCTTTATTCCTCGTTTGATTGAATTAATCAGAGGTTCCTTAAATCCAGGTGGTCGGTTTTGTCGGACGCGGCCTTCGGCCTGAATCCGACCTACGCTTGGTTTGTGTAGACTCGTAGGTCGGATTCTGCGGCTTAGCCGCGCGTCCGACATTTTCCCACCAGGGACACTATGTGCTTTGCGGGTGCCTGTTCCTGCTCTTGTAGAACAACAGTGGGTCTGCTGCCCCCAATTTATTCAACCTATAAACCGCCTTTGCCACGGAAACACACGGAAGACACTGAAACGCAGTGCCTTCCTGGAGCGACTATTCACGACCTTGCGGGTGATGGCGGTGCCGGCGTCAAGCTTATGATCTGGTCCGTGTTTTTCCGTGTGATTCCGTGGCTGAAATGATTTTTTTAGGTTCAATCTTCCTCATCCGGTTCAGGCTGCGCCCAGAATAAACGGTTCGGCAGCGGTTGCCCCATACCGACGCGATAGCCGCGTTTAAGGGTTTCCCAGGTGTAGGTCTGCGCCTCATGAACCGCGGCGAAGGGTTCCAGCCCTTGGGCAAGCAGGCCGGCGATGCTGGCAGCCAGGGTGCAGCCGGAACCGTGAAAGCTGCCCGACAGACGTTCCCAGGTGAAGGTCTCCAACAGGCGGTGGTTGCCGTACAGGCTGTTGCTGACGTGTGGGGTGTTTTCGTGGGTGCCGGTGATCAGCACGAACTCGCAGCCGCGCTCCAGCAGGGCCATGGCGCAGGCGTCGAGATTGTCGGCCTCGGGGGCCAGGATGCGCGCCTCCAGGCTGTTGGGCGTGAGTATCGTGGTGTGCGGCAGCAGCAGGCACTCCAGGGCCTCAAGGACGTCGTCATCGGCCAACACGGCGCCATTGCCGGCAGCCAGTACGGGATCGAGCACCACCGGGATATCCGGGTAATCCTGGAGGACGCCATGGATTGCCTCGACCGCCTCGACGCTGCCGAGCATGCCGATCTTGATGACGGCCACCGGCATGTCCTCGAGCACGGCGCGTGCCTGTTCCATGATCAGGGTGCCGTCCAGCGGTGCATAGCTTTTGACTTCCTGGGTGTCCTGTACCGTCACGGCCGTGATCACCGGTGCGCAGTGACAGCCATGACTGGCCAGTGATTCGATGTCGGCCTGGATGCCGGCGCCGCCACTGGGGTCGCTGCCTGACAGGACCATGACGACAGGGATAGTGCTGGCCAGTTCTTGCATGAGGGTAAGCTAGTCCTATTGAATAGTGGCGGGGCTGCATCCTGCTCTGTGCTGGCGATTGTAGCACCGGGCAAGCAGTATTGTGCCGGTCTTGGGGAGGGTACAATGCGGCCCTGACTAACGGAGATCGGCATGAACCTAGAAAAATCATTTCAGCCACGGAAACACACGGAAGACACTGAAACACGGTACCTTCCTGGAGCGACTATTCACCAACTTGCGGGTGATGGCGGTGCCGGCGTGAAGCGTATGATCTGGTCCGGGTTTTTCCGTGTGATTCCGTGGCAAATGCGGTTTATAGGATGAAAGACGTGGAATACAAAAGCTACCTGTGCGTGATATGCGGTTTTATCTATGACGAGGCCAAGGGCCTTCCAGAAGAGGGTTTCCCGCCAGGTACGCGCTGGGATGACATCCCGCTCAACTGGGTCTGCCCCGATTGCGGCGCCGCCAAGGATGATTTTGAGATGGTTGAAATCTAGTGCCGGCACGCGCGATGGCTTTTTTCTCGGGCAATTAGACACAAGCCCGGTTTCCCAGCGCCGATCCCGTATAATCCTAAAACATTTTCACGGACTGAACCTGCGGAGTCATATGAAACAGAAACGCACACAGCACGGCTTCACCCTGATCGAGGTGATGGTGGTCGTGGTCATTCTGGGTATTCTTGCGGCGATTGTGGTGCCGCGCATCATGGACCGGCCGGATGAGGCACGGAAGGTCAAGGCGCAGCAGGATATCCGCGCCTTGGAAGCGGCGCTGAATCTGTACCGTCTCGACAATTACACCTACCCGAGCACGGATCAGGGATTGGAGGCGCTGGCGCAGAAACCCGTGCCCGATCCGCCACGCTGGAAAGAGGGTGGCTACATCGACCGCTTGCCAATGGATCCCTGGCAGCATCCCTATCAATTCCTCAGTCCAGGATCGCACGGCGCTATCGACATCTATTCCATGGGCCCTGACGGCCAGACCGGCACTGATGACGATATCGGCAACTGGACACTGCAGTAACCGCAACGGTCGACCAGCATCTCCAGCGGGGTTCACCCTGCTGGAGATGCTGGTCGTCGTTGTCATCATCGGCGTGGTGCTGACCTTCGCGGTACTCTCAATTGGCGGTGATCGTCGCGCCGAAGACCTCGCGCGCGAGTCAAAGCAATTCGGTGAGCTGCTCCGGCTCGCCAGCGAGCAGGCGGTACTGCGCGGCGAAGAATGGGCTGTGCAGATCAATCCTAAGGAATACCGTTTTCTGATCCTCAACGATGACAAGTGGGCGCTGCAGCAGGACGATGACATGTTCCGCGGCCGTGCCGTGGCCAAGGACACCGAGTTGGATGTCCAGTTGGAAGGCCGTGACGTAATCCTGGAAACCACCGACGAACTCAAACCGACGCTGTTGTTGCTATCAAGCGGTGAGATCAGCCCATTCAGTGTTGAATTCGCGGCCGACACCACCGAGTTACGCTACCAGATCAAGCTGGATAAAAAGCGCCTGATCCAGTGGGGAGAATTCGAATAATGTGCCGCGCTGAGGGCAAGCTGTCGGCGGCCTGTGCGGGATTTACCTTGCTGGAGGTGCTGGTCGCGCTGGCGGTCCTGGCGTTATCGCTGGCTGCGGCGATCCGTGCCAGCGCAGTCTATGTCGGCAATCAGGCCTACCTGCAGGAACGCACCCTGGCGCACTGGGTGGCGCGCAATGCCTTGACCGAAATGCAGCTCGACGCGCAATGGCCCGGCACCGGGACGCGCACCGACAGCGCCCGAATGGCGGACTTGGATTGGGAATGGAGCGCGACGATTTCCGATACCCCCGATGCGGATCTGCGCCGAGTCGAGCTTTCGGTTTGGCTGGGCGACAAAATTAAGGGTGAACCACTGGCCGGGCTGACCGGTTTTCTGGAGCGCCGCTGATGCGCGGTCGGCTGGCCACTGTCCGCGGCTTTACGTTGATAGAGCTGCTGGTTGCCCTGGCAATCTTCGGCGTGTTGGCATTGCTCGCTTATGGTGGCCTGAGCAGTATGTTGAATACTCGCGCGCTGACGGACGACAAGGCCGATGCCTTGCGCGATGTGCAGTTGGCCTATCGCAGTCTGGAGCGCGATATCGATGACTGGGTGCCACGCGGCATCCGCAACGAGTTTGGTCAAGACAGTCCGGCGCTGGCTGCGGGCGAACAGCTCGGGGTTGCCTTTGAGCTGACTCGCGGCGGCTGGCGCAATCCGGCAGATCAGACGCGCAGCACGCTGCAACGTGTCGCCTATGGGATTCGTGACAAACAGCTGTTGCGCAGTACTTGGCCAAGTCTGGATCGCGCTCCGAGTGCTGCGCCGATAGAGCAAGAGTTGCTTGAAGGCGTCACAGAACTTCGGCTTAGATTTCTCGGCACCAACGCTGTATGGCTGGAAAACTGGCCCCCGCAGGGTCAGGCCAGCGTGGCCGCCGCCAATGTGGTCGTTCCACCGCCGCGCGCTATTGAAATAGTGCTGGTGACGGAGCGCTGGGGGGAGCTGCGATGGCTATTTCGCCTGCCCGGCTAAGCAGTCCGCGCGCAAACTGCGGCGTGGCGCTGCTCACCGCCTTGTTGGTGGTGGCCCTGGCGACGGTGGCCGCGGTGGCGATGGCCACGCGTC
>JBGSOE010000274.1:0-3568 GCA_041739295.1 Thiohalobacterales bacterium
CAACCTGGAGGGGACCCTGAGCAAGCATCACATCCGCGAGAGGCTGGAGCGCTCACTTCGCGCCGCGAAAGATGGCAAGGTAATTTCGCAGGAGGAAATGGAAAGGTGCTACCTGGGCGTTACGCGCCGAAAGTGTCATGACAGCCTCCTGGGTTAAGTTGAGTGATCAACGCCAGTGTACTGCACTGACGTCAACCGCTCAGGAGGCTGGCTAGAGGATTATCAGAGTAAAAACTGCTGCGCCACTTATCACGCACCACTGCAATTAGCCGGCTATGAATTGCTAGTTTTTACACTGACCCAAAATTCACGTTGACGATTAAAGCGAGCGGCCATCGAAATGGTTCACTGGCAACGATGAAAAATTAAAGCCTTCAAGGCAACGGACATTAATTGCTGCCATCCTATTTCCCGATGGATCAGTGGCTTCGCCAAAGGGGTGAATGCCGCACTTGGGGCAGAAATGATGCTTGATGGTATGTTCACCGAACAGGTAAGTGGCCATGTTTTCTGGTGGTGTAAGCAAGTGCAGTTTATCTCTTGGGACAAACCACATAAGGATGCCCTTCCGAGAACACATAGAACAGTTGCAATCCATGACCTCGGAAATTTCGCCTTCAACTTCGAAGGCAATCTGACCACAGTGACAGCTACCTTTATGATTCATTTCCTTGCTCCTCTCATACTTACATTCGGGGTCGGAGTAAAAATTTCTGGGATAATTTATGATCAAATATTCGGGAGTTTTAACAGACCCCGAATTCACTTCTCCGGATCGCGTAGCTTGCTAGTAAAAACAGCCAACTGAGCGTCGAAAGCACGCTTGAATGCTGGGCGTGCTTCGCCGCGGGAGACAAAGGCGGGATATTTGGGGTCAGAGTAAAAACTATTGCGCTACTTATTCACGCCCCACCACGTTTATCCGGTTATAAATCGGGAGTTTTTACACCGACCCCAATTATCGGTTGGAGATTATTCGTTTCGCTCACCCCTTCGGGGCCGCCCTGCGGGCGTTCTGCGCTCGTAAGCTCGCTTGTGCCATGGCGCTATGCGCCTCGCAATGAACGGAGTAATCATCAGAGGTTCCCTAAGTGTTTCACTTGGCAAATCGGGATTGCTATTTTCCGCCACGCATCATTTTCCGAATATCGTCCATATTGGGAGCTTGTGTGGCCGTCATGCCTGCCGGCACCTGATAGGCACTATCCGGCCCGCTGTCTTCCCGGTCCACGCGGGTGGCGATCTGAGTCATAGCCATGCCCATCATGTTGGTGGAGGACCAGAGGGTAAGCCCATCCTCCGTCATACAGACTTCCTGACCGAGCTGAGTATTACGCCAGATTACGCAACTTTCTCCAGCAACGGATTTCTTTTCATCGGTTTGCTGGTGACCGATGGCGCGCATCATCTCTTTGCCGAATTCCACAGGGTCCTTGTCATTCATCTTCGCGGCAATGCTGTCGAACATCGGGTTCTCGGTTTGCGTGGCGGTATTTTGTATCAGATCAATGGTAATGATCTCGCGGCCTTTGTTGATGATACGATTTTTGGTGGGAATGCTCATACCCGCCATCTTCATGACGTAGTCGTTTTCCTGTACCTGTTCCCGGCCCCAGTTGCGGCTACGCCAAATCGCGGTGCCCGATTGCGATCCGCTCATAGCGTATTCCACCATATAGTTTTCCAGCGGGTGCCAGCGCTGTTCCGCTGATCTACCATTAACGCTGTGAGCCAGTGCCAGGACGGCCAACCCCATCGTTATCAAATTCGCATGATGAGCCATGATCAATTCTCCTTTGTTGGGGATATTTCGCGTAGCAGGATGGTTTTCGTTTCGCCTTCCACGATGTTGAAGACACATTTGGGGATAGACCATGGTTTCCCACGGATTCATCAGCAATTGGATTATCACCCCGCCGTCACTGACAATCGCAGTCCCATCGCATGCAACAGGCTGTTGATGGTGCGCAGTTCCGGGTTGCCGTTTTCAGAAAGTGTTTTATAGAGACTTTCGCGGCCCACATGTGCCTTGCGCGCCACGTTGGCCATGCCTTGCGCCTGCGCTACTTGCCGCAGTGCGAGTAGAAATACAGCGGGATCTTCATCCTCGAGCGCGGCTTGCAGATAGGCAGCCGCTTCCGCGGGAGCTTTCAGGTCCTCCAGCAGAATCTCTTCGTATGCCGCGCTTGCTGTTTTCTTGCTCATGGCTTCACCCTCTGTTCGTAGTCGGCAAGATATTCGCGAGCCTGCTTGATGTCTTGCGCCTGGGTACGCTTGTCACCACCGGAAAATAGCAACACCAGCGTATCACCGCGCCGCGCGAGATAAACTCTATAACCTGGCCCATGATCTATCCGCAGTTCCAGCAGACCACCGCCCACGCTCTTGCAGTCGCCGAAGTTTCCAAGTTGCAGCGCGCCATGCGTACCCGTATGCGAGATCGCGCCTGCACATCTTTCAAACTTCACAGCCAATATGTGGAAGGCTGCTTGCCTTCGGCCGTTTGGTAGACCTCGATCCGGATGGTCATGGAATGTATCCCATAAGATACACGCGATATTGGCCATCGGCAAGGGTAGCGTTGGAACTGGCGAGGTTGGAGGTTTTACCAACTGCCAGGCGCGATCCCGGCAGATAAAAATAGGTATTGTTCGGCATATCGGCGTCCTTGCCTGATGATGTCGAAATCAGTTTGCCTATTCCCCAGCCAAGATTCACTCCAGCGTTCACTGATTTGTCATTTCATGGACATCGGATTGCAATCCAATCCAGTCAGTCTGAGTCAGCAGTCAATACCGCGTCGATTGGTAATGAGGAGCCTAGACATGTTGGACAATATCCTGGCTTGTACACAGGCGTTTGAGCGTGAGCATGGCGAACAACCAAACGTGGTTTTTATCAACCCTGATCATCACCAAGCGCTGCTCGATTTATATCCCGCCTTGTTCGAGCATGACACCCTCCTGCAACTCGGTCTGCGCTTGGTTATCGTGCACAGCCGTGAGCTGATTCATCCATACGCGACCTATGTGGCCGGGTATTCGGCCTGCGCATGACGACCATATCCAGCCAAGAATTATTTGCCAGCGTAAAAATGTAAAGGGGTCAGTACCCTTATCCATCAGCCATCCAGCCGCTCAGCCTCCGCGAAGCCGGCATCATCGGAATCACCCCGACATACTTCGATGAGCACCCGACAACGGTGTGTGTAGCTGCGTCCACTGAGGGCCTCCTGCTCGGCCAGGTAACCCTTCACTGCTTCACAGAGAAAGGCGCGGATGCGGATGCTATACAGGGCACGACCCTCCATGAGCAGTTCGTGTTTAAAGCGATCAGACAGATCGAGCAGCGCTTCGCGCGCGGCTGCGCTGCACTCATCGGATGCGCGCGGATAAGTACGCGCCACGAACCACTCCAGCGCCGCGATGATCAGAGTTGCGATTTCCGGTGAACAGCGTACTTCGATCTGCTTCGCCACATGAATGACCGTGAAAATAATTAAAAGGGATATTTCAAATCAGCAATAAAGGGGTCTAGACCAAATGGCACTTACTTAAGCTCAAATGTA
>JBGSOE010000325.1:0-5559 GCA_041739295.1 Thiohalobacterales bacterium
GCCGTGTAAACTCCGTTTTTTACTCGGTGCTGCGCACCTCGCCCTTCGGGCCGGCTAGCGCCGTTCTCTGCGCTTCGCTTCGAGTCGCCCGTCCGCGCCTTGCATCTGCTCGCTTGATCAAATTAATCAGAGGTTCCTTAATTCACTGCAGCGGCATCTGCTGCGTAAACTCCCCTTTTCACCCGTCTGCCCCTGGCATTTTCTGCGTGACAAAATTAGTCGGAGGGTTCTTAGTCTTTATCGCGCGTGTGAAACGCGTATTTATTTACAGACGATAAAAAATACGGAGGCCACTAGGACCTCCGTATTAGATTGCGAAGAACAATTCAAGGGCACCTCTAAAAATTCACTGAAGGCGCGCTGTCTGCGTTGCATCCGGGCTAAAAATGCGGGGCCGGGAAGCGGCAGACTCCGTGTAAACTCCGCTTTTTACTCGGTGCTACGCACCTCGCCCTTCGGGCCGGCTGGCGCCGTTCTCTCCGCTTCGCTTCGAGTCACCCGGTTGCGACTTGCCATCATCGCCTTGATTGAATTTCTAGAGGTGCCCTTAAGCGTCGTTGTGCTCAGGTGCCAGGTGCCAGCAGCGCAGGGCTGGCGGCCAGGACCGACATGGCAGAGATGTTATTCACGATCGAACCGGCGCTGGCACCACTGTTGTCGACATAGATGTTCGTCGGATTCTGCTGTATCACGTCGTAGTCGATGTAGTAGCTGGTGATGTTAAAGAAGTTCATGGCAGACGGTGAACTAAGTGTCGCAGACTTGGTGTAGGGCTGGATCCAACCGAAGCTGATACCACCAAAGACCGCGGAACGTGCCGCGCGATCCAGTTCCTGGTTCTTGGGAAGGTCATTGATAACTAGCTGGCTCATGGTCGTGTCTCCGCGTCGGGTTGAGAATTCGTAGCGGCCGGTTGGTTATTGCTCCGCTTGTTGATTCAGATGTGTGCAGAGTCCGTGCCAGAAGCTGCAGAGGCCTGCATCATCGCTTGGAACTCCCTGTTTTACTGGTAGTAATTGGCTGAGGTTTCAGATCATGCCGGTTTTTCAGACGTTGTGCATTCGCCCTAATGTCGGACCCCCACAAACGAATGCGAAGATGAAGTCGGGTCTTCAGAAACAGTGAAGCAGTATCCGTTGACTGCGACGCAGGATTTCCTGGTGTGACCTCATGGCGTCTGGCAGATGCCGATCCGTACAGGTCATGCCGAACATCTCGGGTATTTGTGTTTCCCTGTATCCCACAAACACAGCCGCCGACGCTCAGTGTGGCATGCCCTATAACGGCGTGTGATAGCCAGGATTCAAATGCAAAGCAAACACTTAGACCTTGCGCGATCCGCCAGCGCAATGACTGGCACGAGTCCTGCTCCGTCGACCTCGGACGATCGATAGCCTATACATGCGGGTCGGTTGTAAATACGAGAATGCCGAACCCGCATGTTCACCTGAGGAGATACGAAATGACGAACTTGATGATTAAAGACCTGGAGACCGAAATTGAGCTGGCGGCAGAAGACATGCAGGCGACTTCCGGCGGATTCAACTTCGGAATGCTGGGTGGACAGGCTGGTAACCAGCTGGTGGGTGGGGGTGGCATATTAAGCCCCGTTACAGCCGTGAATGTGCCGGTCAACGTGCCGATCTTGATCAACCTGGATATTGATCCGGTCGTTGGCGTGGATGTTGATACCAACAACATCATCGCCTCGGCAGGCACTGGCATTTTCGGCTGATAACGACTGCAGTAGTGTTACCGATACGGAGGCCATGGGGCCTCCGTTTTTTTTTGCTGCAGGATAAGCCATCTGCACAATTTGGTTTAGGAGCCTCTGAGTAAGTCGCTGAAGTGGTATCTACTACGTTGTAGTTCGACTCAAAATGCCCATTTACTGCGCGTAAGCTCCGATTTTTCACACGCCTACGTTCCGTATCTGCATTTGATCTATTTTATTCAGTGACTCCTTATTTGATTTTCTACTGCGACCTACACGACCAGCAGGCTAAGCTATACTCAAACGCTGATCGCAATGGTGAGCGAAGCAAGGGTGGTTAGTCCCCAATAGGCAAAGTCGTCTGCCTATTTGGAAAATGAGCGATAGCGAATCAATTGTTTTGGAGTCGTCGACAGTTTACAACACCCGTCGTTCAGCAGATCCCATCTGTTTTATTGGAAAGGAGAGCAACGCCATGAAATCAGTTGTGTTAACAACAAGTCTGGCCGCTGTGTTCGCAACATTCATCGGTGTCACCCCGGACGCCGCCAGTGCCGCGCCGCAAATAGCCTGGGCCAACATTGGCAGCTGTGACGGCACCGACATTGTTGGTAGGGCAACGCTGGTCGAACTGCCGTCTGAGGAAGGCGTAAAACAAGTGCGCGTCAACATGTTCGTGAGAGGGTTGCCCACTGGTAACCATGCCGTGCACATTCATGAAACGGCCAACTGCTCGCCCTGCTCAGCAGCAGGCGGCCACTTTGACCCGGGTCCGGCATCGCTGTCGAGTCCCGACGGCAATCACCCGTTTCACTCGGGCGATCTGATCAACCTCAAAGTCGGCCGCAACGGATTCGGACACATGAGTACTACAACCAGCCGCGTCACCCTGTCTCCAGGCCCGCTTAGTATTAATGATGCGGACGGCAGTGCATTCATTATCCACGTCGATGCGGACAGCTATTGTCCCGACGGGGCAGTGGCAGGCTGCGCCGGCGGCGCCAGGGCGGCCTGCGGTATAATAACGTTGAAATAGGCGCTTACCAGTGACTTTTCGCTAGGTGGTGGCCTGAACGGGCCAGCTTCGATTGCCCGGCTCTGCCGCCAGAAATAATCGTCGCAGATTGATGTGTTCCCAGTGCAGTGGCGGCGCATTGTTATGCTATCGCCGCACGACAGGCCAGTCCTGAATCGCTTAGTTAGATATCAGAAATGTCCTAGCCTGAATATCTGTTCCTGAATATCTGTTATGGGTGCGGAAGCACCATTACGATTCGCTGACATCTACTACTGCTTTCAGTAGCAACCTGCTATTAGCATGGCATGACAATGTATATCAGGTGACGACCAATCTAAGGAACCTCAGATTAATTCGCTGAAGCGGAATCTGCCGCGTTGCGGCCAGGCTCAAAATACTCATTTACTCCGTGTAAACTCCGTTTTTTTTACCTGTCCGCGCCTTGCATCTGCTCGCTTGATCAAATTAATCAGAGGTTCCCTAAGGCCGTTGCTAGCCATATGCCTTCTCCCGATCAATTACCTCGGTACCCTCGCTATATTTTTGGTGTTCTTGTTTACCCGTAGGAATGCGTTTGCACGCAGAACAGTGTACAGGACACCTGGTTACCGCCAGTGGACCGATGTCTGTAGTGATATGGCAAACAACAACTGGAATTCCGTTGGTTGCAATCCCACTTTTGCAGCTGTAGCAAGTGAGATACGGGCCATCTGTATTTGTGGTGATGCGAGAATTCATGCCGCAGAAACATAGTGTTGCATGAGTTTGAATGTTTGGTCAGAAGATCTGGCACGCGCTCTGCAATAGCAGAATCGTGACCCACGATGGTACACCTGATGTGAAACCAGACATCAACCTCAAACTGACACTAGGAGATACAACCATGATGATCAAAGACCTCGAAATCAGCAAAGACCTGGCCCAGGAAGATCTGTCCGCCGTGCGTGGTGGTTCCAACTTCGGTTATGTTGGCGGCCAGAGTGCCAATCAGGCGGTTGCCGGTGGCGGCATTCTCAGCCCGACCTTAGCCGTGAATGCCCCGGTGAATGCACCGTCCCTGTATCAGGATGACAGTGATCCCTTCACCCTGGTGGACATCGATACCACCAATGTTGTGGCTTCGCTGGGCACGCTGATCCACAAGTAAATCGCACGGGCGTTTACCGGTGGTGCAGCTAACGGAGGTCTTCGGACCTCCGTTTTTTTTTGCTGTTGCTCCGAACGCATTTTCACCCAACTAAGGTTACGCTCAGCGTCTGGTACGAGATTCCTCCTGCAATATATCCACGGGGCCAGCTACGCGGTAATCAAGGCTGTCAAGGTGCTCAGTGACTTCCTGTCATACCGACTCCATGTAGTGCCAGCACCAAGCCCAACAGAGGAGCTGTGTTGTTGATATGAATTCCTAGGGAACCTCTGATTAATTCGCTGAAGCGGCATCTGCAGCGTTGCTGCCATGCTCAAAATATTCATTTACTCCATGTAAACTCCGCTTATTACTCGGTGCTACGCACCTCGCCCTTCGGGCCGGCTAGCGCCGTTCTCTCCGCTTCGCTTCGAGTCACCTGCCCGCGCCTTGCATCTGCTCGCTTGAACACATTAATCAGAGGTTCCCTAGAAGATAAATTCGCTGATGCCCTGGCTACTGATTTGCTCGCACCAACATTCATCAAAATGCTGTTGGACCCGACCACACAGATGCTGAGTGCGATGCCTTCTGAAGAGGATGTGATTTGAAGATGTTAAAAATTAAAACTTCGTAAGCTCAACAACTAAGCGAAATAATTGCCGAGATAAACGGATCTGGCACGGTCGCTGCAATAACAGATCCGTGAGCAAAAATGATTTGCTCTCCACGAAATCACACATCGACCTACACACCTTAAGGAGTACTGACCATGATGATCAAAGACCTGGAAATCAGCAAAGAACTGGCCCGTGAAGAACTGTCCGCCATGCGCGGTGGTTCCAACTTCGGTTATGTCGGCGGCCAGGAGGCCAACCAAGTGGTGCTGGGCGGCGGCATTCTCAGCCCGACGACCGCAGTGAATGCGCCCGTGAATGCGCCGTCACTTGTCCAATTGGACAATGACCCAGCGACTCTGGTGAGCGTCAATACCACCAATGTCTTGGCTTCGCTCGGAACACTGGTTTTCTGATCGAACCGCGCGGTACATCTCGCCGCAATCCTATGGAGGCCTTCGGGCCTCCATTTTTTTGTCTGTCACAATGCGTTGTATTGTTTTAGCGGGTGCGAAGAACAAGGATATTACTCACTGTTGTCCACAAAATATTGGCCGTGATTCAGTGGAACTATTGCTGGCAGGCACAAACGTATATAGAGACACCGTGAGAAATATCATTTGCTCTTGCTGCAAAAAAAGAAATCCCTTCTCCCTTGGGGATAAGACCAGGATGAGGGAGTCAATACTCATGCCGTTTGGTTGATTTTTATAAACCGCATTTGCCACGGAATCACACGGAAAAACCCGGACCAGATCATAAGCTTCATGCCGGCACCGCCATCACCTGCAAGGGGGTGAATAGTCGTTCCGGGAAGGTACTGCGTTTCAGTGTCTTCCGTGTGTTTCCGTGGCTGAAATGATTTTTTAGGTTAAGGAACCTCTGATTAATGTGATCAAGCGAGCAGATGCAAGGCGCGGACGGGCGACTCGAAGCGAAGCGCAGAGAACGGCGCTAGCCGGCCCGAAGGGCGAGGTGCGTAGCACCGAGTAACAAACGGAGTTTACACGGCGTAAATGAGTATTTTGAGCCCGGCTGCAACGCGGCAGATGCCGCTTCAGCGAATTAATCAGAGGTTCCTTAA